>JAEZFR010000029.1 GCA_023417285.1 Bacillota bacterium | reverse complement strand
TCTGGAAATAAGTATTTTTTCCACATTCATATGGATATCTTCTGCATCAATCTCAAATTCTATCTTTCCAGCATCTATATCCTCTAGTATTTGTTTGAGTGTTGCGACAATAAGCCGGCTGTCCTCGAATGAAATAATACCACATTTTCCAAGCATATTTGCGTGTGCAATGCTGCCCTTTATATCCTGCTTGTACATTCTGCAATCAAATCTAATAGATGAGTTAAAATCATCTACTTGTTTGTCAGTGCCTTTTTCAAACCTGCCACCCCAAAGTTTCATCTTAGTATCCTTTCTTTATCAAATACCTGCGTATTATAGAACGGTTTAACATCAGGTGCTTGATAAGTGCATTTATATTCAAATGGAGCCTTCAAAGCATATGGCTTCAAAGGCTCTTAAAGAATTAACTCTTCTTATTTATCTTTACTCTGAAGCATCTGGGCTCTAACCTTCATTGGAAGTCCAAATAGATTAATAAAGCCTTCCGCATCCTTTTGATTGTAAACTTCATCCTTACTGAAAGTAGCAATTGCTTCATTGTAAAGTGAGTATTCGGATTTAGCACCTGCAGGCATACAGTTTCCTTTGTAAAGCTTCATTCTAACTGTACCGGTAACTGTTTCCTGAGTCTTATCAACAAATGCTGATATTGACTCGCGAAGAGGCGTATACCATTGTCCAAAATAAACCAACTCAGCAAATCTTTGAGCAACAAGGTCCTTGTAATGAAGAGTATCCCTATCGAGGCAAAGTAGCTCTAACTCTCTATGAGCAGCGTATAGAACTGTTCCACCTGGAGTTTCATAAACGCCTCTTGACTTCATACCAACAAGCCTGTTTTCAACCATGTCTATAATACCAACACCGTTTTCACCAGCAACCTTGTTCAACACGTTCATAAGCTCAATTGGAGCATATTCTACGCCATTAACCTTCTTTGGAATACCTTGTTCAAAGTATATTTCAACATAAGCAGGAACATCTGGAGCCTTCTCAGGAGAAACCATAAGTTTGAGAAGCTTTTCGTACTGTGGCTCATTCCATGGATCTTCGAGATCTGAACCCTCATGGCTCAAGTGCCATAGGTTTCTGTCCATGCTGTAATTGTCCTTCTTTGTAACTGGAATAGGAATATTTCTAGCTTCTGCATAATCTATTGCATCTTCTCTTGATTTAATATCCCATATTCTCCATGGAGCAATAATCTTTAGGTGAGGTGCTAAAGCCTTAACTGTAAGCTCAAACCTTACCTGGTCGTTGCCCTTTCCAGTTGCACCATGGCAAATAGCTGTGCAGCCTTCTTTTAGAGCGATTTCAACCATTCTTTTTGCGATAATTGGTCTTGCGAAAGAAGTACCAAGCAGATACTTACCTTCGTAAACGGCACCAGCCTTAAGAGTTGGGTAAATAAAATCTGTAATAAACTCTTCTTGTAGGTTTTCTATGTAAAGCTTGCTGGCACCTGTTTTAATAGCCTTTTCATGTAATGGCTCTAATTCTTCACCTTGTCCAACATCACCTGCCATAGCAATTACTTCGTAACCGTAATTTTCTTTGAGCCATGGTATAATAATGGATGTATCTAATCCACCAGAATAAGCAAGCAACACCTTTTCTTTACTCATAAAAATCTCTCCTTCCGCCAGATTTTTCCGGCATTAAAATATATTAAAATAAAAATTTAAATCAAAAGTATGCTAGAATATATTATAAATAGCAACTTAGTTATTAACAAGCAGTATAACGATATAATTAAGTTGATTTAATGATACTATTATATATAATGCTGTATAAATATGCAATAGTTTATTATAATTATGCAAGAAATCTTTTTAGAAGGGAACTCTACAAATGATAATTATGGGCATTGACCCAGGGTTTGCAATTACTGGGTACGGTATAGTAAAATATGAAGGGAACAGATTTTCGGTTTTGGATTACGGAGCAGTTACCACAGAGGCTTCAATGAAGCTTTCTCAAAGGCTTTTGGTACTTAGCCAACAGCTTGAGCTTTTAATCATGCAACACAAGCCTGATGCAGTTGCTATAGAAGAATTGTTTTTTAATAAAAATATAAAGACAGCTCTTACTGTTGGTCACGGAAGGGGAGTTGCTGTAGTATCTGCTGCTCGCTGTGGCGTAGACATTTACGAATATACACCATTACAGGTAAAGCAAGCAGTAGTTGGATATGGGAGAGCTGAAAAGGCTCAGATACAGCAGATGGTGAAATCAATTTTAAACTTATCCAAGATTCCGAAGCCTGATGACGTTGCGGACGCGTTGGCAGTAGCTATATGTCATGGAAATTCGCATAGATTGGGTATGATACTTGGAAATAACAACTTCTAGCTATATATCTATATTTAGTGAGATATATTTAAACGCTCGAAGCGGAAGATTATCATAATTAAAAATTATTGTGATTTCAGGTATCAGAAGATTATTATTATTTAAGGAGAGTTATTATGTTTGCCTACATAAAGGGTAAATTGGATTATAAAATGAATGATTATGTGGTAGTGGAAGCGCATGGGGTTGGATATAAGATATTTACAGCTCTTTCTACTATAAATAATATTGGACAGGCAGGCCAGGATGTAAAGCTATATACTCACTATTATGTGAGAGAGGATATAGCTGCACTATACGGCTTTTTAAGTATGGATGAGTTGGGAATGTTTGAAATGCTGCTCGGCGTTTCAGGTGTGGGACCAAAGGCTGCAATTTCATTATTATCGGCTTTATCACCATCTAGGTTTGCACTTGCAGTTGTATCTCAAGACGCAAAGTCACTTACAAAAGCCCAGGGTATAGGGACAAAGATGGCGCAAAGAATAATTCTTGAACTAAAAGATAAGATATCTAAGGAACAGCTAAATGGTGTAAAGCTAGGGGTTGAAGATATTACAGATAACGTATCGGGTGATAGTGTGATGCAAGAAGCTGTAAGTGCATTAATGGTATTAGGCTATGCTGCCCAGGAGGCGTCTAAAGCCGTTAGTGCTGTCTATAAAGTAGGTATGTGCGTAGAGGATGCAATAATGCATTCACTTAAATCAATGAAGTAAATGTGTTGCACTTAAATTATTTGTATTTATATTAGTAAGTTAATTTTAAAAGCAAATTGATTCATATCAGTAAGTTAATTTTAAAAGCAAATTGATTTATATCAGTAAGTTAATTTTAAAAGCAAATTGAATTATATCAGTAAGTTAATTTTTAAAAGCAAATTGATTTATATAAGTAAATTGATTTAATTGATTTATATGACACGTTGATTATTAATATATCGTATTTTGTGAAAGGAATGCTGTTAGCTATGACAGAGGATAGAATAATTGCCTGTGAGAGTAGGGCGGATGATTTTGATGAGGTTAGCCTCAGGCCAAAACGCTTGGATGAGTATGTTGGACAGTCAAAGGTTAAAGACAATCTGAAGGTTTTTATAGAAGCTGCAAAGCAAAGAAATGAAGCACTTGATCATGTTTTGCTATATGGGCCTCCGGGTCTTGGTAAGACTACTCTAGCCAGCATTATTTCTTCGGAAATGGGTGTAAACCTCAGAATTACATCAGGCCCAGCTATTGAGAAGGCTGGTGACTTGGCTGCTATACTCACCAATCTTGGAATGCATGATGTACTTTTTATTGATGAAATACACAGACTGAACAGGAGTGTTGAAGAAATTCTATACCCTGCAATGGAAGACTATGCATTGGACATCATTATTGGAAAAGGCCCTAGTGCCAGATCAATCAGAATTGATTTGCCTAAGTTTACTCTGATAGGGGCTACCACCAGAGCGGGGCTTTTAACCGCGCCACTCAGAGACAGATTCGGCGTGATAAATAAGCTGGAAATGTATACGACAGATGAGTTAAAGCAGATTATCAAGCGCTCGGCAGGGATACTTGGCATTGAGCTTGATGAGAGTGGCGCGCAAGAGATGGCAAAGCGTTCCCGTGGCACTCCAAGAATTGCGAATAGATTGCTAAAAAGGGTGCGAGATTTTGCTCAGGTGAAGGGCACTGGCAGCATTGATCTGTCACTGGCAAAACATGCTCTGGACGCACTTGAGGTTGACGAAATAGGTCTGGACGGCGTTGACAGAACAATGCTGCTGAGCATAATAAACAAGTTTAGCGGTGGTCCGGTTGGGCTGGACACTTTGGCTGCTTCAATTGGTGAGGAGCCCGGAACAATAGAGGATGTATATGAACCTTATTTGATTCAGCTTGGGTTTATAAATAAAACACCTCGTGGAAGAATGACAACTAAGTTGGCATACGATCATTTTGGAATTGAATTCCCTACTTGATAACGTTTTAACGTGGTCAGTATAAATATTAAGTAGGAAAGCAATAAATAGCAATATCAAATAAACATAAACAGATAGCCATGTTAGCAATATCAAATAAACATAAACAGATAGCCATGATAACGATATCAAATAAGCACAAATAGAAAGCCATATTTAATAGTATTTAATAACAATACTAAATAACATTATTTATATAAACAAATAATAGAATTACTCAATATATAGAAAAACAAAAACGGAGATTTAAAATGAAACTATTATTGCATATGTGTTGTGGACCTTGTTCTACCTATCCATATAAAGTTCTTAAGGACAAAGGCTATGAGATAGAAGGTCTTTTTTATAATCCCAATATTCATCCTATTGAGGAACACACCAAAAGAAGCGAAAATGTAAAATCTTTTGCGGAAAAGAACGGTATGAAGGTGCATTTTGATAATGAATTCATGCAGGACGTATGGGAAAAGATGACTGACAAAGAAAAAAGATGTAACTATTGTTACTCAATACGAATGCAAAAGGCGGCTAAGTTTGCAAGTGAGAATGGGTTTGATGCGTTTACAACTACACTTTTGGTAAGCCCATACCAGAATAACGATTTAATAAAAAAGCTTGGTGAATTTTTTGCAGATAAATATAATGTTACATTTCTGTATGAGGATTTCAGACCAGGTTTCAGAGAAGGACAGCAAATGGCAAGGGAGTTAGGCTTGTACAGGCAAAAGTATTGCGGCTGTATTTTGTCGTTGCGGGAAAGATAAGAGGATCAATTAAACATACAAATA
>JAEZFR010000284.1 GCA_023417285.1 Bacillota bacterium | reverse complement strand
GCTCAGGACTATGAGCAAACGCCAAAGCCAGCATTGCCTTTGTTTTTGTGCCCTTTGACAGTTCATTCAGCTTCTTGTCAAGAGGTATTGACCACCTGTCAGCATAACTTTTCAATAAATCATCATCCCATGTATCATAGAATAATTTCAGTGCTTTGGCATAGTGCTTTAACGTCATTGTTGGCATAAAAAAGTCCTGGTCTGGTATGTATCCTATCTTAGCTTTAACGTATACCTCATGTTCAATATTATCTCGCCCAAATATATTGACCTTTCCCCCATCCTTATTAATTGCATTTAAAATTAGCTTTATTGTTGTTGTTTTACCTGAACCATTTTGTCCAACAAAGCCCATGATGCAACCCCTCTCAACATTAAAGCTGATATCGTTTAGTTTAAAGTCCTTAAAGGCTTTTGTTAGACCATTTATCTCCAAAATATTATTCATCTTCCTACTCTCCTTTTTTATTATAAATAAAACACTAATAATCAGTTTTATTACTTGATTATTGACCGAACCTAATACACTAAGCGCTACTAACTCAATTCATTACTTTCAAAACCTTCATAACTCTGCTTCACTTAAATCCTACTAATAGGTTAAATTCTATTCCCTACTCCTCGTAAACCTTCTCCACCATCGAAATAACGTCTTTTCTTGGAATCCCTGCATTCAAGGCATTATTTAGCTGCTCCTCAAGCCCGGATAGAATCTGCTTATTCCTCTCACTAATGATGATGTCAAAGTCATTTACCTTTGCAAAAGTGCCCTTTCCAGAGATAGTATAAATAAGTCCATCATGTTCTAGCTCCATATATGCACGCTTTGTTGTTATCATGCTTACATCGAGGTCCCTTGCAAGCTGTCTTACAGATGGGAGCGGGTCGTTATTTTTGATATTTCCGCTAAATATCTCATGCTTAATGCCCTCTTTTATCTGTTCGTACATTGGTATTCCGCTACTATAATTCAAATTAAAATTCATTACATCACCACTCTTTACTGTGTATATCATATATATACAGTAGTACAGCTATAATTATTTGTCAATATATTTCTTACAATTAATATTATCTATACATTTATTACAAATAATATTATCTACAGAAATTCCAAAGGAATTGAAACGAACTTTTAGGAATATTGCAAAAATTATTAAAAATCTTAAGTTAAACGTGCATAATTAATTAAAAAACAATGAAAATGATATTATGCTTAATTTTGCTTGCAATTTTAGTAAATTAAAGGTATCTTTATTCTATTGTATTCACGATATAATTAAGGATATTTTTCTACTGGTTTCATTATTAATTTATATAAATGACCGAAAGGATTGAAATTGATGAGTTTAAATGATTTATTTGGTTCAAATGTGTTTAACCATTGCGTAATGCGTGAAAGATTGCCAAAAGCTACTTTTAAGGCATTAATGAACACTATTGATGAAGGTGCTACTCTTAGTTTGGAAGTTGCTGAAGTAGTAGCAAGCTGCATGAAGGACTGGGCAATTGAAAAAGGTGCAACACACTATACACACTGGTTCCAACCCATGACTGGCATTACTGCTGAAAAGCACGATTCCTTTATTTCCCCCACTTCTGACGGCAAGGTAATCCTTGAATTCTCTGGTAAAGAATTAATCAAAGGTGAAGCAGATGGCTCTTCTTTCCCTTCAGGCGGACTGAGAGTTACATTTGAGGCAAGAGGCTATACTGCATGGGATTGTACCTCACCTGCGTTTATTAAAGGTAATACGCTATATATACCTACTGCATTTTGCTCCTACACTGGTGAGGCGCTAGACAAAAAGACTCCCCTCCTTCGTTCTATGGAAAGTCTATCCAAAAGTACATTAAGAATATTAAGAATGTTTGGTAATACCTCAACAAATAAGGTTATTGCAACGGTAGGCCCTGAGCAAGAATATTTTTTGATAGATAAAAAGATGTACGATAAAAGGAAAGACTTGATTTTCACCGGGCGCACAATTCTTGGTGCAAAAGCACCAAAGGGTCAGGAAATGGAAGATCACTACTATGGTAGTATCAAGGAGAGGGTTTCAGCCTTTATGAAGGAGCTTGATGTTGAGCTCTGGAAACTCGGTATCTCTGCAAAGACCGAGCACAACGAGGTTGCTCCTGCGCAGCATGAGCTTGCACCTATTTTTAGCAGTGCAAACATCGCTACCGACCATAATCAGTTAACAATGGAAATGCTCAAGAATGTTGCATTGAGACATGGACTGGTTTGCCTGCTACATGAAAAACCCTTCGCTGGTGTAAATGGTTCAGGTAAACATAATAACTGGTCAATTTCAACTGACGATGGTCAGAATCTACTTGATCCAGGTAAAACTCCACATGAAAACGCACAGTTCTTGTTTTTCCTCAGTGCTGTAATTAAAGCAGTTGACGAATATTCAGATTTATTGAGATTAGCGGCAGCAAGTGCCGGAAATGACCATAGACTTGGTGCTAATGAGGCCCCTCCTGCAATTATTTCAATATTCCTGGGCGATGAATTAACAACCATAATAGATCAGATTGCGGCTGGAGAGATTTGCTCTTGTACTGAAAAGACAATATTAGAGACTGGGGTTTCTACATTACCAGCACTTCCAAAGGATTCAACAGATAGAAACAGAACCTCCCCATTTGCTTTTACTGGTAATAAATTTGAATTCCGTAGTGTAGGATCATCAGCATCAATTGCTTCGTCAAACTTTTTCTTAAATACAGCAGTGGCTGACATTCTCGAGCAGTTTGCTGACCGGCTTGAAAAGGCGGATAACTTCAAGGTAGAAGTACAGAATATTATTAGGGATGTTGCAATAAATAACAAGAGAATTATTTTCAATGGAAACGGTTATTCCGATCTATGGGTTGAAGAAGCACATAGAAGAGGTCTTCCAAATATCAGAAATACCGTTGAGGCTATTCCCTGCTTGATTTCCGAAAAAAATATAGCACTGATGGAAAGGCATGGTGTGCTTAGCCGTGTTGAGATGCATTCTCGCTATGAAATTACGCTTGAGAAATATATAAAGACAATCAATATTGAAGCAATGACTATGTTAGAGATGACAAAGCGTCAGATACTACCTGCTACTATTAAATTTGCAACTAATATTGCT
>JAEZFR010000248.1 GCA_023417285.1 Bacillota bacterium | reverse complement strand
CATTCCTATAATTCCTGTTGTAACAAATCGATAAACTGCATCCGACAATGAATTACAATTTGTCAAATGTGCTGATCCAAATATTAGAAAGGAAACAAGTGTATATATTAGCCTTGTTGATACTTTTTGTTTCTCATGAAAAAAATACCCCTCTAGCACAAATCCTCGAAAGGTGATTTCCTCAAAAATTCCAGTAGTAATCTCTTGACAAACCAATTGGCTAATTATTATCGGAAATGTAAGACCTATAATATCAGATGCTCCAGCGATAAAGTAAATAACTAAATATATAATAAATAGAATGATTCCGCTTCCAGCTAGAAGACCTTTTTCATATCCCTTAAAATTTAGCACTTCCTTCCAATCTCTTTTTTGAAAATATTTCATAAATAATATCAGCTCAATTATTCCAAATAAAAGTCTTTGTAAACTATTTGCTAAATACCAGACTGTTCCACCAACCTTATTGCGATATATACTTGTTACCACGCAAAACGCTATATAAAATAAAATTGCTAACCAAATACCAAT
The DNA here is from genome assembly GCA_023417285.1 of Bacillota bacterium. Taxonomy (GTDB): domain Bacteria; phylum Bacillota; class Clostridia; order Acetivibrionales; family DSM-1351; genus Ruminiclostridium. The sequence goes on along the minus strand of JAEZFR010000248.1, from coordinate 3,496 downwards.
ATATTTCTTATCAAATATTACGTTGATTTTATTTTTCAAACTTTTCTCCTCACTTTACCATCTCCATAGTTCTCCTCAATATTCGTTTGTAACCTCATTATCTGTCCATGTGTACGTATCAACAGCTTTTTCATTTATTTTCTCCTTTACCTTATTACTTCAAAACTAGATATTCTTCAAACATCCCATTGATATAATATGTAGCTCAACATAATTATTCATTTCAACTTTTCGCAATTTAAACCTATAGCGATTTGTTAAAGTCTACGAAGCCCTACTTATATTGATATGACACCTAACGTATCGTGTTCCCGACACCCCAGAGCCTTAAGGTGTCCGTTCATATCTAGCAGTTAAGTTACTATGCAAACCGGACACCGGGTGCTTGCACTTAGGCTGTGGGGTGTCTGGGAACATATTGTTATACGACGTGCAATGCTTTAATCTTCCCGTCTTTCTGCCAAATATAGTCCAGTTTCGGTTAGTAATTTGACCATTTTGTATATATCAATTCCATTATGTTTAATAGTCATCCTACTTCCAGGTGATTCTGGTGTAATGTTATCCCAAACAGTTTTTAATTCATCTTTTTGGTAAATACCAAGATCAGATAATGTATTAAAATACTTATCAATATCGTCTGTGAAAACAGTAAATATCTTATATGGACCAACAAATATCTCATCCATAGTGACATGTGATCCAAATCCAAAATTGATCTCCCCATCATTAATAAGGAGCTCTTTATATTGATCATATATCTGGAAAAAATATTCATGTTCTAATCCATCAAGATAATATACATCTTTATGAAATGGGTCATTATCTGACTTCCTCAACTCGTCTTCAATCTTAGCATTCGTCCCATGTTCCAATAATAGAAACCCTGGTGACCGAACACTTGCGCACAATTTTCTAAATACATTATCAATATTCTCAGCACTAACATTAATAGTCAGCTGATATTGATTATTATATTTCCTGATACTATAACCTTCTTCAATCCCATCAAGGCAAGGAACATGATTTCCCCTTACAACATTAAATGGTTTTCTCAAAAAGATTTCCTCCTTTAAGCTAACTACCCCTTGCATGTCGTATAACTACTCCATCCCCGAATATAGTGTCGCAGAAGTCTTAAATGTATTGGTGTTTGCGAATCTAATGTCAGGAAAATACCTTATAGGTCATCTAAAGGACTTCTGATATTACTCAACTTCTTCTCAGATACATGCGTATATATTTCAGTCGTCTTACTGCTGCTATGTCCCAGAAGCTCCTGAATATATCTAAGATCCGTACCGCCTTCCAGTAGATGTGTCGCAAAGGAATGCCGTAATGAATGTACTGATACTCCGGACTTAATCTTTACAATCGCACATGCATTTTCAAATATCCTTTCCACGGTTCTTTCTGTCAGAAAACTATCTTCCTTACCTCCAGGGAATAACCATCTTTCCGGCTTATATAATATATAGTATCTTTTGAGTTGCTTAAGTGCTACTTCAGACAAAAGAGTATACCGATCCTTTCTGCCTTTTCCCTGTCTGATTTTGATTAACATTCGATTAGTATCTATATCATTTATCTGTAAACGGACCACTTCTCCTACCCTAAGCCCTGCAGAATAAATGAGAAATAAAATTGTTTTATGCTTTTCGTTCTGTAGAGCATTTAAGATACGATTAACCTCTTCCTTGGATAGTACATTAGGTAATTTAAATTCCTTTTTCGGTCTTGGTAACATTTCTATTTCTTGATCAGACCTATGTAATATATGTTTCCATAGGAATTTAATTGAACTTAACGCCTGGTTAGCGAAGGAATGTGATGTCTCTTTATCATGAAGCAGATAATACATATAACTTTTTATATTCTCTGTACTTATATCAGTAATTGTTATATTTAGGAATTCCTCAAATCTTTTTATGTGACCAAGATAGGATATCATAGTTTTATAACTATAGCCTTTTAGAATCAATTCATCTTTCATTTGTAGATAAATAGTGGATTCAAGATGATCTGAAACTGTTTTTTCATTCATAGCGTTGATTCCCTCAGTATGAAAAAGCTTATCTAGGTCTCTTATATTATCTTTATTGTTAAGAATATACCATGCTTTTTCCTGTGGATCCCAACGATATCCCTTCAGCTTTTTTACCTTAGCTATACTATCTATTGAATACCGAAACGTTATCTTCAGTTCCTTCCCTACATCAAGCACATTGATCAAATGTTTTCTCCTATCGTTTGTTAAATTTATACATCTATCATAATACAGGGGTTATAATCTGTCAATTTATAACATAGTAAATTGGTAAATAATATCATATTCCAATTGCGATTCCATATTTTATGCATATAGTAGACTCAAATTTCAAAGCCTTCGTCACAAAAAAAAGCGCAAAGCAAATCTGCTTTAAGCTCATAATTTAACAAATCAAATTCACTACAACCATTGGATCATAATGGCCCTACAGTCGAAGACGCAACCCTATTGAAGTATATTAAAAAATCCAGTAATCAAATTGATTACTGGACCAATATCATATTTTAGCAATTGCTTGCCATCTTTCTCTTGTTAGTACCATATTAATAGAATCTATCATTTGACCTTCATATTCTAAATCATCTTTATCAATACTTTCCATTATAAAACCTATCTTTTCATATACCTTCTTGGCCCGTAGATTAAAAGAATATACTCCTAAGGTTATCTGCTTTAAATCGGTATTTTGGAACACATAATCAATCATAAGTCTTGTTGCTTCTGTTCCAAAGCCTTGATTTCTCCCTTTGGGACCAATTAATATCCTAAAATTCATACTATGCTTTATTTCATCGTATTCATTGATAACGACTTCACCAACAACGGTATGATCGTTTTTTATAACAATGGCAAGATCCAACCTATCTTCTTGCTCATTCCTTGAGGTGTACCATTGGTTAATTGAATCTTTCGTAAAAATTGGAGCACTTCCTGTAAATTTTAATACTTCGGTATCTTCTAGACACTCTTCCATTGCTGGAATATCTTCTGGTTTGAAAGGGCGAAGAAGAACCTTCTCTCCAATAATAACCGGCTTCACTTTAAAATTAATCATCTGTATCTTTCCTTCCCATAAACCATCATTCCGCTTATTCTTTCTTCATTGCCTAATATATCTATTATGATTGATGGTTTATGATATTATCTTTTCTCTTATGTTAAATAACCTAATATCACGTCGTTTACATATATATCTTCATATAGCAAAAAACAGAAAAACAACGAAAGGTTTTTCTGCCTGATTATTTTATTGACTAAAACCTACACTAGAAAATGAAAACCTCCAAGAACCTTAGTTTCCTAAAGCTCTTTCTCTGTATCAACCTTTTCAGGTCAAGCCCTCGACCTATTAGTAACAGTCAACTACATGTGTTACCACACTTCCATCTCTGTCCTATCTACCTTGTCGTCTTCAAGGGGTCTTACTAGCTTGTGCTATGGGATATC
>JAEZFR010000241.1 GCA_023417285.1 Bacillota bacterium | reverse complement strand
GGATAAGCTTATAGGAGTTGGTGTTGGGGTCCCTGGTACAACAGATATTGAACAAGGTATAGCCAGATTTGTTCCAAAACTAAATTGGGTAGACTACCCAATACGTGAAATCCTCGAAAAAGAGTTTGGATTAGACGTTTTTATTGATAATGATGTTAACATGGCTGTATTCGGTGAAAAATGGCTAGGAGTGGGAAGTCAATACAGTAACTTTGTATTTATTTCTATTGGTGACGGCATTGGAAGCGGAATAATAATAGATAACAAAATATATAGGGGTCATAATTATACCGGTGGAGAGATAGGCTATCTTGTTCTTTCGAAGGACGCTCTTGAGACTGAAAGGTATACTCCTGATGCCTATGGATACTTTGAAAGTGTTGCATCTGGAAGTGCAATTGAGAGAAAGCTTGGACTAAGTTGTAAAGCAGTTTTTGAAAAAGCATCACATAACGATATAGAGTGTATTGAAGCAGTCAATGAAATGATTGAATATCTAAGTATGGGAATCGCAAATATAGTTAGTGTACTTAGCCCACAGGCTGTTATTATAGGCGGTGGCGTTTCAAAGGCTGGATTGGGTTTATTGCTGTCAATTAGAAAAGAAGTATCCCGACTTACTCCTGTAAAGACAGAGATTGTTTTATCGGAATTAGAGGAAGATGCTGGTGTAATTGGGGCTGTTGGCTCTGTATTGGCAAATAAATATGGAATTAGCTTTTATTAAGGAGGAAGTCTATGTATACAAGAGAATATGTTGAAAAAATAGATGGCACACATTTCCCAGGTAGAACTTTTCAGGACTGTGTACTGGCTCCAATATTTGATACTCAGAAAAATTATTATGCAAAGCCATTTATACAGATAAGCAAAGCTCATGCAGTTATGCTATATGAGCAAAAGATTATTACGTTAAAAGAAGCAAATGATATACTGTCCGGACTAAAAGAAATCGAATTAATGGACATGAGTGATAGAGAATATGATCCATCCTATGAGGATATGTTCTTTATGATTGAGCACGAACTGGAAAAGCTGATCGGTAAAGATACAGCAGGGAGATTACATATTGCTAGAAGCAGAAATGATATAGATATATGTGAATTCCGCATGGTGCTCAGAGAAAAGATTCTTGAGGTTATGCAGTACTTAAATATATTTAGAGAGGTACTCCTTTCTCTAGCAAAAGAAAATATTAATACAGTTATGCCCGCTTATACTCATACTCAACCAGCGCAGCCTTCAACCTTGGCTCATTACATTCTTGCTTATCATGATTCATTGGAGAGAGATTTTGACAGACTTGCACATTTGATAAAAACAATTAACATAAGTCCTCTTGGTGCAGCTGCTATTACAACCACAGGGTTCCCAATAAGCAGACAGAGAACTGCTGAATTGTTAGGCTTTGATGGACTAGTAGAAAACTCTTATGATGGCATTGCAGGTTGTGATTATCTCACAGAATGTGCATCGGCACTTATGATTATGAACACTAGCTTGTCAAGATTTATGAAGGACACCTTGGATTTCTGTACAAAGGAGTTCAATGTATTCTATCTTTCTGATCCATACGTTCAGGTGAGCAGTATTATGCCTCAGAAAAGAAATCCTTCTTCATTGGAGCAAACAAGACCTTGTATAAGTAAAGCTATTGCCGAGTCAAAATGTGTTTTTGATATACTACATAATACACCTTTTGGAGATATAGTTGATACAGAAGAGCAGCTACAGCCCCATTTGTATGACTCAATAAAGTATACAATCAGAGCATTTAAAATGCTTAGTTCTGTTTTTGCTACATTGAAGGTAAACAAAGATGTTTTATTTGACAGAGCACACGAGGGATTTATTACCGCTACTGAATTAGCAGATATATTAGTTAGAGACAAGGGTCTATCCTTCCGTCATAGTCATAAAATAACCAGTACAATTGTTAAATATATGGTTAAGAACGGCAAAAAGGCACAGGATATAACCCCTCAGATAATTGCTGATATCTCACAAGAGGTACTTGGACGTGCTATTGACTTAAGTGTTGCTGAAATAGAGAAGGCTCTCGATCCTGTAAACTTTGTAAATGTAAGAACAATAACAGGTGGCCCTGCTCCAGTTGAAACAGAAAGAATGTTAGCAAATAGTTTCAAAGCTCTTGAAGAAAACAAGCAAATAGTTAATGAATGTTTTGGAAGATTAGAAGCAGCAGATGAAAAATTAATTGAAGCGGTAAACAGTATTATCGCTAAATAAGTAGTTATATAGAGTTTCAAACTGCCGTACAATGACACATCGCTTTGTATTTTTAGCATTACGCTAATTAATGTGTCATAGTGCTGCTTTTGCCGTTATTTAAAGCCCCTCATTATGCCTTTATGAAAACCTCATACTTACACATTACTTAATAAAAGAAGGAGGTCTCTATGTTAAAGTTAAAAAGTATTAAAACTAAGTTGATTTTATTTTTTGGAGGATTGATATTGTTATTATGCATAGGATTTAGTGTTATAGTGTATTTTTCAGCATCTGGCACACTTTCTAAGAATATTGATGAATCACTAAAAGAAGTAGCAAATGAGGCTTCAAAGGTAATTTCAAGCAGAGTTGATAGTCAATTAAACGTACTTGAGGCATATGCTCAGTTAGATGTATTAAAAAATACGAATGTGCCGCTGAAGGAAAAACTTGTATTTCTTAAAAAGGAGTCAATTAGATGTGGACATTTGTGGATGAGTTATATAGACACGGATGGGAACGCATACACCACACTGAATGGCACTGAAAATGCTAATGATTTGGATTATTTCAACAAGGCTATTTCTGGTCAGCGTGTGGCATCAGACCCTTACATAAGCAAGGTAACAAATGATATGGTTGTTTCATATGCGGTGCCTGTTATTGATAAAGGAAAGGTAGTAGGAGTATTAGCTTCATCTCGTGATGGCAATGAATTGAGCGCGATGATAAAAGATATTAGATATGGTGAACAATCAGCGGCATTTATGATAAACAATAAGGGTACTACCATTGCAAACGAAGACCATAACCTTGTAGTTCAGATGAGCAATACAATAAATGAGGCTGAAACAAACTCATCTCTTAAGCAAATGGCAGCCATTTCTTTGAGAATGACAAAGGGAGAGACAGGCGTTGGAGAGTATACCTATAAAGGGGTAACTAAGTATATGGGATATG
>JAEZFR010000205.1 GCA_023417285.1 Bacillota bacterium | reverse complement strand
GAGTAAGCATCATCCTCAAGAATAGGAACGTTGTACATATATGATAGTCCAAGCAGCTCCTTTCTCTTCTGTATGCTCATGGTTATACCACTTGGGTTTTGAAAACTTGGCTGGGTATAGATGAATTTAGGCCTGTATTTTAACAAACATCCTTCAAGTATATCCAGCTTCATTCCGTCCTGCTCTATTGGGATGCCTATTATTCGTGCACCATAGCTTTCAAATGCCTGAATGGCTCCCACATATGTGGGCTCCTCCATTAAAACTATATCCCCTGGTTCAATCAAAAACCGCGCTATAAATTCTATAGATTGTTGCGAACCTGTTGTTATCATCACATTTTTATTATGAGTAACTATACCCTTTTGTTTAAGGTGAGCTTTAACAGCATTTTTCAATTCACCATTACCGTCAACCGGCGAAGGCATAAAGGTCTTTTCTCGATATTTGGTTATTACACTATCACATACACTTCTAAAAAGCTCTATGTCTTTATATTCGTAAGGTGAAATGCCGGCAGCAAACAATATCATTTTTTCTCGGGTAAAATCCGATATCAATTGGTTTACAGCATCTTCACCCTGACGAGAGAATACCCTGCTTTCAAGTTGATTCCATCTCACCGGAGGAATATATGTATTCTTTGATGCCTTAACATCTTTGGTTAGCTGTGACAATACAACAGTCCCGCTGCCTACCCTAGATTCAACAAATCCATCAGCTTTTAGTTCTAAGTATGCTTTTATAACAGTAGTGCGGTTTACCCCCAAGTGTTGACTCAGGCTTCTCTCAGGAGGAAGCACATGATTCTGCGGCAGTTCGCCGTTTAATATCATACTTTCCAGCTGTTTTTTTATCTGTATGTATATTGGAACATTTGAATTTCTATCAATAATAATGTTATTCATTATTATCACCTTCCTTTGAATTGGTACCATCCAATATCATTATACTACCTTATGTTCCATATTTTAACTACCAATTTAAATAAATTGGGGCCATCCAATTTATTTTCCCACAGCCTTAAATAAAAAGTAAATTTTAGTTTTAAGTGATCGGATATTAATTGAACAACAGCGTGCTGTTAAATACCACAAGGATAAGACTAAAAAGCCCAATTGTGCCACCGATAAGACGTTCTTGATTTATGGTTTATGCTGCCAGAAGCGTTGTGACAAATTATGCAAAATAATAATACTATAATTAAAAAGAGTCAGTTAATCAGATAAATTTATTTTTGGAAGAGTGCGAAGAGTGCTTATTTTTATGGTTTTTATCCATATATTAATAGAAAGGAGGTCAAAAAATTGAAAAAGCTTATTATAATATTGATGATTTCAATTCTAATACTATCTAGTTGCAGTAATACAACCGCATCGGTTAGTACTAATCTACAAGTATCGAGTAGTCCACAAAATAATGACAATATACCAATTCCTTCTTGGTCAAAAGAACTAGTTCTTAACTATGGTGGTTATAGTTATGATGTAACAAACGAAACAACCAAAGATATTGTAAATAAAATTGGAATTATTTCTTTTCATGGCAATTTGGGTATTAGTTTTGAATTGTATTCCGTTAAAGGCTTTGATGATTATAGAAAGATTGCTGTTAGAACAAAAGATGGTTACTTAATAGCAGTGAGAAGCAACTAAATTCCCGTTGAATATGTTAATCCAAATTAGCCACCATTTTGAAAACTCCCGCATAACACTACCCTCTTTCTAGTGTTATGCGGGAGTTTTTTATTCAACTTATTAAATGATAACGCTCTAAATTATATAGCAGAATTACTTCTATTCCTGTCATATTTTTTCAACTGGATCACTACCGGTAAAGCAATGAACCCTCCAATTAGTGCTGTAATTAATTGTGGCCAGCTAAACATTGCAATTAACTTTTCTGCAAACTTTGGAAAATCAAATAGATTCAAGAAGAGATTAATTGCCCCATATAGGAAGCCAAATTTCAGCACTGCTCCTGATATAACGCCAAGATACATGTTCTTGTTGTACATATAGTATACACATACTACAAGAATTACATTGGATAACGCTATAAAAGGTGCAAATGGCAAGAGTGCTGCCGCAATAGGTGCATGATTATTAATCATTGATGTAAATGGAGCAAGAACCGCTATGGCTACCCCACCCCAAATACCTGCAGACATTGCTGCAAGAATAAGACACATATTTACCAAAGGTCCAACTATAAAATTGCTGAAGGTTCCCGGAATAAATCTTCCTAACATCTGTACTACTACAACTACTGCTAATAGGACACCTGTTCTAGTTAAAAAATTAATTTTCGCTTTATTCATAAAATCATACTCCTCATAAAATGTCGTTAAATGTCCAAATGATTTTTACGTCCAATAAAAGAACAAATAAAAATATTTACATCAATTATGTATTAATATGTGTACTCCAAAATACTACTCAAACATGTACTTGATATGTGTACTCAAAGATACTACTATATGTACTTAGTATGTGTACTTAGTATGTGTACTCAAAAATATCACACAAATATCATTATAAATGCCCCAAATATGTGCGTAAAAAAACTCCTGCCTTAATAGCAAAGAGTTACGTAAATACATCTTTCATATTACATGCCCCCTTCGTTAAGAATAGCTCTTTGTGCGTTAGGTTTATTATTTTACATTTCCTCGGCTTCAGGTTTTGCTAACCCCAGACCTTAGAAAAAAGATAATAATCTTATTTAGTTTACAACTACAGAATTTAGCTAACTGCTACAACCTTTGCCTTTACACCGCTTATGTTTCCTAATTTCCCTGAAATAGCTCCTATTTGGTCATTTGAGCCATCTACAATAATTGAAAGAACAGATATCCCTCTATCCTTATAAGGCAATCCCATTCTTCCCACAATAATATCTCCGTAATTACTTAGAATATCATTAACTTTCTTTGCCGCATCTTTTCTTTCACTAATGATTATTCCTATTATTGCAATTCTAGTATTTTCATCCATAATGACCCCTAGTTTCATTATTTGTACTACTAAATTAAATTAAAAATATGCAACCATTAATAAATATCAATCTTTATTAATAAAAATATCAACCTTTATTTATAAAAATATCAACCTTTATTTATAATAAATATACCACCTTTGTTAATAATAAAACAATACTTTTGCATTAAAAATGAGGAAAGAATAATTTCAAATTTACCTGTCACTCTGGACTTTTTTATTAAAAAGAGGCATAATAGACCTGTATGAATTCGATTGAATAATATTATAAATACATATATCGAAAGGGGTTCTAAAGGCAATGAATATTTCTATTACTAAAACACAACATCCAAAACAAAAACCAGATCAAAATAATCTCGGCTTTGGACAGCATTTTACCGACCACATGTTTATCATGGACTATACTGAGGGAAAAGGCTGGCATGATGCAAGAATAGTGCCTTATGCACCATTGCAGTTAGATCCTGCAAGCATGGTACTGCACTATGGTCAAGCTATATTTGAAGGATTAAAAGCATACAAGACAAAGGAAGGCGAAGTACTTTTATTCAGACCTGAAAAGAATATGCAGAGAGTTAATACTTCAAACGATAGGCTATGCATTCCTCCAATAGATGTTGATTTCGGAGTTAAGGCTATTAAGGAACTTGTTAAGGTTGATATGGACTGGATACCAAGTGCACCTGGCACTTCTCTTTATATCAGACCATTTATAATAGCAACTGATCCTTACCTGGGAGTAAGACCTTCTGATACTTATCAGTTTATCGTTATTCTTTCACCAGTTGGCGCTTATTACAAAGAGGGCATCAATCCAGTTAAAATCTATGTAGAGAGCAACTATGTCCGTGCAGTACGTGGTGGTCTTGGATTTGCAAAGACTGTTGCTAACTATGCTGCAAGTCTTAAAGCACAGGTTGAAGCTAAGCACAATGGATATACTCAGGTACTTTGGCTTGATGGGGTTGAAAAGAGGTATATTGAAGAAGTTGGAACAATGAATGTATTCTTCAAGATTGATGGAGAGGTTATCACACCATCACTAGAAGGAACAATACTACCAGGTATTACACGTATGTCTACCATAGAAATGCTTAGAGATATGGGCGTTAAGGTTACTGAGCGCAGAATTACAATTCAGGAGATTTACGATGCTCATGCTGCTGGAAAGCTTGATGAAGCATTCGGTACTGGTACCGCAGCTGTTATATCCCCTATTGGTGAGTTCAGTTGGGATGGAAATGTGATCTCTGTAAATGATGGAAAAATCGGTGAAACGGCTTCTCAAGTTTATAACTGCATTACTGGTATTCAGAGTGGGGAGCTTGAAGATACTTACGGTTGGACTACAAAGGTTGATTAATTTTTTAGATAATAAATTTAGAACTATTTAGATAATAATACATTATAAAAGAGGCTATCGTAAATTCACGATAGCCTCTCTACTTTATATTTAAAAAGATCTCTCAATTTTTTCGATTATTTTTTCCATTTCTAGTACAGCATGAACACTGTCGTTCTGAGTGTTATTTTTTACGATTTCGTTGATAAGCAATGTAACAAGAGTAGTCTTTTCCCTTTCTGTCAAACCTAGTACATACACACAACATTCCTCCTTTTCCTTTTATAAATCTCCTCTTCACTGCTTAGTTATCCAGAATTACACTTTTATTAGTTATATTTTACACCAAAACTTTATATATTTTAAATGGATATTTCGTATTAGATGGACCTATATGAATATAGTACTTCTTTCATGTTTAAGCGCTATCGCACTAATATTATGGTTACTACAAAAAAAGTCTTATACTGTGTATTTGAAAGTAACATTACTTCCAATATTCGCAGCTATATTTATAGGATGTCTGATTGCTTATCCAAAGGTATCAGTGACTTCAGCCCTTACGGGAATAAGGCTTTGGTTGGATATAGTATTTCCCTCCTTATTCCCCTTCTTTGTTGCTTCGTATATTTTGAGCAAATCAGGCTTTATAAGAGTTGTAGGGGTACTACTAGACCCTGTTATGCGTCCCATATTCAATGTGCCCGGGACTGGCTCTCTCGCCCTTGCGATGGGTATAACAAGCGGTTACCCAGTGGGCGCTAGTATTACAGCAGACCTATATAAAGATGGCATGATATCAAAGCTAGAAGCGGAAAGACTTTTGACCTTCACAAATAACTCCGGGCCTTTATTTATAATGGGAGCGGTTGGTGTTGGTATGTACGGACTACCAGTAATAGGCTATCTTTTATATGTCTGTCACATCATCGCCTGTCTAACAGTGGGAGTGGTTTTTGGTTTTTTTAAAAGGATAAAAGGTGGAAAAACAAGAAATCAAAAAAGAAGCATGTCTAAAATATTAAAGAATGAAATGAGATATCTCGCAAGTTCCAAGTTAAACGCAGCGACCCTTTTTGGAGACGCAATAAAAAACTCAGTACTTACAATATTAAACATCGGCGGCTTTATTATTTTTTTCTCGGTAGTAATTAATATCCTGATAAAAAGTGGGGTGACTGGCAAATTGAGCAGCCTTTTGTCTCAAATAACAGGTTGCTCAGCCAAATTAGCAGAAGGAACTCTATGCGGGCTATTGGAGATAACGTCAGGTACAAATATAATTACTTCTGATAATATTTCTGACATGTTAATAAAGTTGTGCCTGACAAGCCTTATTATTGGTTGGGCTGGCTTTTCAGTGCACACACAGGTAATGAGCATAGTAAGTCAAACAGATATTAGCGTTATTCCCTACCTTGCAGGTAAAATGCTGCAGGGCGTATTAGCAGCAATATACACCTTTGTTGGAGGCTTCCTATTAAAAGAAAAGTTAGTAACAGCAATGAGTGTATGTACAATAAATCCCAAGTCAACACCAGCAATTTTTAGCCCTTCACCTCAAGATTTCCTGTTAAGTTCACTCGGCATTTTAGCTGTATTAGCGATATGTATGGGATTTATCTATATATCTAAAGCTATGTCAAAAATGCAATTACTTTAATTCTTCTCTGTTTGTTCTGATTACTAATGCTGTATCATTAAGTATTTCTTCCACCTTTGACAGTACACCATCCGCATACTCTCTGGCACCTAAACGCATTTCTCTAGCATTTTTCTGTGCACTTGCAATAATCTCATTTGCCTGTTCATATGCCTGTTTTGTAATCTCATGTTCGTCAACAAGTGAAGCTATCTTGTTTTCTGCATCCTTTAGAATATTGTTGGCTTCTTTCTGAGCCTCCAATAAGATCCGTTGACGCTCTTCCTTAACCCATTTCGCCTGTTTTATATCATCAGGAAGCTTCAGTCTCATTTCTTTTACAATCTCAAGTACTTCTTCTCTATCAATCAGACACTTTCCTGAAAACGGTACACTTGTGCTTCTTTCAACTAAATCTTCCAACGTCTCAAGTATAGTTAAAATTTCCATATGCTGACCCATCCTTTCATGTACTTTCACGTTCTAAATTTATTGATTACGTCTTCAATTATTGCTTCAGGCAAAAGGCCTGCAATATTTCCCTTGTGTCTAGCTAATTCCTTTACCATGCTAGAGCTCAAAAATGAATAATTAATATTTGACATCATAAACAATGTTTCTATCTCTGGAGCTTGATTTTTATTTAAAAGTGCCATCTGGAGCTCATACTCAAAATCAGAGACAGCTCTAAGCCCTTTAATTATAACATTTGCTTTTTTATGTTTTACATAGTCCACTAATAGCCCAGAAAAACTCTCTACACTAACGTTCTCGCAATTCTCTACCGCTTTTTTCAGCATGTAAACCCGTTCATCAATAGTAAAAGCGGGACTTTTACTATTATTTATAAGAACAGCAACAATTAGCTTATCACAAATCTTTGCGGCTCTTTCTATTATATCTAAGTGACCGTTTGTTACAGGGTCAAAACTTCCTGGATAAATAAATATGCTCATAATTTACATCCTTATGCCCATTTATAAAAAGTAATCTTCGTACTGCCATAAGATTGAATTCTAGAAATGCACAAGTCTCCTATTACTTCTGGTAAAACAGTTTCAGCATCAGACTCGGCAACAATTATTACTTTATCATTTAAAATACCATATGATTGGAGTAATAGCAAGATTTCAGGTATGACTCCTAACTTATATGGTGGGTCTAGAAAAATTATATCAAATTTTTTACCATGTTGGGAGAGTTTTTTTAATATTGTATCGTATTCTCCCAAATATATTTCAGATTTATCCAAAAATCTAGTATGTGTGACATTCTGTTTTATAATCTCAATGCATTTCTCGCTTTTGTCAGCAAAGACAACACTAGCAGCTCCCCTACTTAGTGCCTCAATTCCCAAACTACCAGAGCCTCCAAATAAATCGAGAACAGCACATCCTTCCAGGTAAAAGTGTAAAATATTAAATAATGACTCTTTTACTCTGTCAGTTGTAGGTCTTGTATTCATGTTGTCCAAGGTTACAAGCTTCATGCCCTTGGCGCATCCTGAAATAACTCTTAAAATATTGTACCGCCTCCAAATTAAATATTTATACCTTTTATTTAATATTTGTAACATTATTAAATATTAGTTGCACTATTACTTACCCGCTTAGTACTATCTCTCTTAATACTCCCCCGCTTCGTACTATATAGCTAAATAGAAAAAGTACCTTCATTTATGCTTCCACCAAAATACACCTTTATATACTGGCTTAAGGCTGCATTCTCAAGTTTTTCAAGTCTTGGGTCTTCTTCAACAATTCTTTTAGCCAGCTGCTGAGCAGAAAGCAGAATATCCATATCTCTATAAAGGTTTGCAACCTTTAGTTCTGGCAACCCATGCTGTCTTGTACCAAAGAAGTCACCAGGCCCCCTAATTTCAAGGTCCTTTTCTGAGATTACAAAGCCATCATTAGAGCTTTGCATTATGCTCATTCTCTCTTTTGCCACCTCAGAAGAAGACTGATTGAAAAGTACACAATACGACTGGTGATCACCACGTCCAACTCTGCCTCTGAGCTGATGTAATTGAGCCAAACCAAACTTTTCTGCATTTTCTATTACCATAACAGTTGAGTTTGGAACATTCACTCCGACCTCTATAATAGTTGTGGAAACAAGTATACTTATCTCATGGTTTACAAAGCTTCTCATTATTTCTTCTTTTTCTCTAGGCTTCATCTGTCCATGAATAATGCCTACCTTTAGGTCCTTAAAAACACCTGTTTTAAATTCTTCAGCAGTTTCAACTGCTGACTTTGCATTAATCTGCTCCGATTCTTCTACCAGAGGACATACAATGTATACCTGCCTACCTTCTAGCACTTTCTCTCGAATAAATTTATTTATCCTATCACGCATTGCTTCATTTACCGCATAAGTCTTGATAGGTTTTCTACCAGGTGGTAGCTGATCTATCACAGATATGTCCAAATCTCCGTACAATATAAGTGCCAATGTTCTTGGAATAGGAGTAGCAGTCATAACTAATACATCTGGATTTGCTCCTTTAGCCGCCAAAACGGACCTTTGCCTTACTCCAAATCTATGCTGCTCATCAGTAACAACGAGACCTAGTTGTTTGAACTGAACAGTATCTTCAATTAGAGCATGAGTACCCACTATAATATCAATCTCACCCTGAGAAAGCTGCTGTGTAATCTCTTGTTTTTGTTTTTTGGGCAAACTTCCCGACAAAAGCTCAACCCTTATAGAGAACTTGTCCAATATAGGCTTAATTGACTTAAAGTGCTGTTCTGCCAATATTTCAGTGGGTGCCATCAACGCACCCTGATAACCGCATTTTACAGCCTTAAATAATGCAATAAGTGCAATTACCGTTTTACCTGAACCCACGTCCCCCTGTACCAATCTATTCATTGGTTTGTGGCTTTCCATGTCAGTCCTTATCTCCAGTACTACTCTCTTCTGAGCCTCTGTAAGCTCAAATGGCAGTGCCATCATCAATTCTTCGCTGTAATCTGTACCCTTGAAGCTAATTCCTTCTAATGAGTTATTTAGAACACTCTTGAACGATAATAACCCAAGCTGCATTAAAAATAATTCTTCAAATGCGAGTCTATTCCTGGCTCTTTGCATACACTCTGTATTATCAGGAAAATGTATATTCTTTATGCTAAAATCCAAGCTCTCAAGGCCTTGCTCTTTTATTATAGTATCAGGGAGTGTATCTTCAACTTCCGTAACAGAGTTAAGTGCTTCTCTAACCAGAGTTCTAAGCGTATTCTGCTTTAAATCCTTTGTTAGTGGATATATGGGCAGTACCTTTAAACTATTGCTGGGTCCTCTTTTATCAACAAGCTCATATGAGGGATTTACAATCTGTAGTTTATTGCCTTTACGCTCAATCTTTCCAAAAAAATAATAGCTCTCCCCCACCTTTAAAGAAGTCTTTATATAAGGTTGGTTAAACCAATATGCAGTTATGCCGGCAGAAGAATCTCGAACTGTAACCTTCTGGATAGTCATACCTTTTTTGGGTCGCAACTCCCCAACATTTGATACAATGGTACCCTCAAATGAGCACACTTCCAGATTTTGAAGGTCAGCTATGTTTTTAATTTTTGTCCTATCTTCATAGTCCTTTGGGAAGTATGTTAAAAGCTCGTATACATTGCTGATACCAACTCTACTGAGAAGTTTTTTCCTCGCTTCTCCGACACCCTTAACACTATCTATTGACTTTTCTCGCAAGTTGTCCAATCTTGTACTCATGTTATTCTTCCATTAATCTATAAGTTATAAGATTATTTTTTATATAACCTATAAGCTATAGGTTTATTTATTTATCTAACCCATTTAATGTAAACCACTTGTAGCTTTATTTTTATTATATCTAAAAAGGCTTTAGGATAACAGATATTCAACAAAAAAGAAATAATAATTTAAAATACTGCTTGCAGTAATCTGCTTCTCTGTGTTAAAATAGTTATTGCTTGTTGTTGTGACATAACAATGAAAAATTCTCCATTAACCAAAGGAGGTGTAATATATGGCAAAGTGTGAAGTATGCAGCAAGGCAACTACTTTTGGAAACAATAGAAGCCATGCTTTAAATGCTACAAGCCGTACATGGAAACCAAATGTAAGAAAAGTTAAGATAGTTGAAGATGGCACACCAAAATCAATTAACATATGTACAAGATGTCTGCGTTCAAACAAAGTAACCAGAGCGATATAATTGAATTTATGGCCATAAATTTAAAATAAAAAAGCGTATTTTATAATACGCTTTTTTATTTATTTTTATATATTTATTTGGGTACAGAAAAATAAACCGTTTACAATACAGTCTATTAGTATAGTTATGTAAGCACTTGATGATAAGCTTAGCCTATCTTAAATACTTTCTTTAATATGCTTCCAAACAATTTAGGCATTTTTACTACTACTATTCTCATATCTACACTCCCCCTAAAAT
>JAEZFR010000490.1 GCA_023417285.1 Bacillota bacterium | reverse complement strand
TATCAATTGTCCCTGCTTTACTAGTGATAATTATCAGCTTTTTATGTTACATAATAAAAGGAATATCAGGGTTTGCTGGCTATATAGGTCTTGAAATCATAATTGTATCCTTTTTCTATATAATGCTAAACTTCTACTTATTGGATAACATAGTTCAGAACAATAAAAATACTATTAATAAGGTTGTCAGTTTTATAATTATTGTAATGTTATTTATATTACCGTCTTCATTTATATTAGTTACGACTTTTTTACAAGATAGTAGTATTCACTACGGCTTGCTAGGCAAAAACATGGCTCCGTTTATTAAGAGTCTAGAGATTTTTGCAGGGCCATATGGAATACTGTTTATAGTTGCGACACTGATTGTAGGCTACTTTATCAGTTGTGTGCTTCCGATGAGAGTTTTCAAGAAAAAGGGGTGGAATATATGAGAGAATTATTAAGAGATTTCTGGGTTCTCAGAAAAGCTGGCTTTACTCGAAGTGGTGAAAAGTTCATTGTTTTTTTCATAATACTAGCAGTTATAATGTTTATTTTAGGCGAATTATCTATCATTCCACAGTTTGCTACTCTGTTTGATTTCCTTGTGTTTCTTTTTATCCCTATTGCTGTTACTTCTTCAGTAGCATTGGGAAAGTATAGACTATTGTATTCAATGCCCATAAAAGCAGAAAATATTGTAAAGCATATTTATCTCACTTCATATTTAACAATAATTATCTCTATTATAGTAACTACTATTTCATACAGCTTTATGTCAGGAGTAGCTATAATATCCTTTCAACTAATAAAAGCAGTTATTGCTCTGGCCTTTACAAACTGGTATATACCTATGTCTGTAGCGCCAGAGATGAATTACGAATATATGCAGGGCAAGAAAAATAGTCCTCTTATTTTACTCTCGACATTTACTGGATTTATGGTGTCATTAACAAGCATAATAATTACCAAGCACAATTTTATGGATTTACTTAATACTGTAAGCTCTAGCGTATGGACGATTGTAGCCGGCTTGATAATTCTAATATTATGTGTATGTACTTTTAAATTTTCAGTAAAAAAGTCCCTCACAATAGTTCGAATGTAGCAAAGACAAATATAGCTTAACCAAGTATACACTGAGAAGTATAGCTTAGAAATAATCGCATAGGCAAATATTTCATGGCAAATGTGGCATAGGGGAAATATTCAAATGGTCTAGAATATGTTATAATTACTGATATCATGACAAATTTGTAAAGGTGAGATTTTGAATATAAATCCTGTAAATATTATATTGTTGTTACCGGTTATTATTATTTTGGTAACATCATTTTTTACCCCTTTTACAATGGATAGGATTGAGAAGGGCGTATATAGAATTTTTAATAATATAGAATTTATTTTTGCACTTATTGTTGCATTATATCTGACAAAAGGAATCTTCTTTGACAGAAACAACGCTTTTTTCCAATATGTATATGACATTATGCCCGCTACTATAAAATCAAGTCTAGCAGTAAACAATGTCTATACTTATCTTTGTGCTGCATTCATAATTCTATTGCTGGTTGTGATGCTATTTCGGCTCATAACCTATCCGATATACTCAAGATGGCTAGATAATTGGGCTCGTGGCATTTACCGTGCAATGGGAAAACTATCAAGGCTTACAAAGAGGATAATATCCCTTATTTGCAGTATCCCTGGAGCATTGGTGGCACTTATATGTATTAGCTTTATACTATATTTTGTAAGCTATTATTTTACTATTCCGGGATTCTCTAAATGGACTAATGATTCGATAGTATTAAATCGTGTATATGATACTGCACTTAAGCCAGTAATTAACGCCGATATTGTTAAAAAGCTACCAGTAATTATAAATGATAAGTTTAGAAATAGTGAAAACGGTAGTAGCGCAATAAACCCCGAGTTTGCTGACAACATTCGGGATACCCTTGATAAGTATAATATAAAAGTCATTCAATATTTTAACGGTGTTACTTTAGATGAAGCAATTGCAACTACTCCTGAAATTGATAGCTTTGCAAGGGAACTTGTTGATGGTGAGACAGATGATTATATAAAGGCAAAAATAATATATAAATGGATAGCATCAAACATTGACTATGATTACCAGAAGGCAAAGGAAATAGTCAATAAGGCGAGCGAAACTGAATCGGGGTCAATAATTTGTTACCAAACTAGAAAAGGAATCTGTTTTGACTATTCAAGCCTATACATTACAATGTGTAGGGCTGTCGGGGTAAAGGTCAGATTAATAACTGGACTAGGCTACAGCGGGCTTACCTGGGGCGACCATTCATGGAATCAGATATACAGTAGTAAGGATAACAGATGGGTTAATGTTGATTGTACTTTTGGTGTAACAATGAACAATTTTGACAACGCTAACTTTAATTTAGATCATAAAGATGCCCAGATTCAAGGTGAGTGGGAGGGTATTAAAAGCTCCCAGACTAAAGCAGAAAATTAAAATAAGAGCAGATATTTTAGTATACACAATATTTAGACAACACAATAATTAGTACAGCGCATTAGAATCAGTTTGGTTATGATAATACCCTTTTGGTCAATGGACTATTTATATACTGAATATTTTCGAAGGTAAAGTTCTCATATTCATGTTCATGAGGCTTATCATCATATTCTGAAAGCCTAGCTATATCAGTTTTGCCGCACATTTTGTGCTTGTGACCATTTTCGGTTTTCCTCGGGAAACCAGTAAAACCGAAGTAGCCGTGCATATGTCCATTAAATGAGGTTGTTCCACTATAAAAATGGAAATGCATAATACCTATACCAATCATATAATCAGTATGACCAAAG
The DNA here is from genome assembly GCA_023417285.1 of Bacillota bacterium. GTDB lineage: Bacteria > Bacillota > Clostridia > Acetivibrionales > DSM-1351 > Ruminiclostridium. Next base: position 1,398 of record JAEZFR010000490.1, on the reverse strand, counting down.
AGCTTGTGGTTTTGCTTTACCTTTTCATTTGTGTGAAAACTATAAATGTGATAATGATTATGCATTGCATGCCTCCTTGCTATTATTGTTTATTGAGTGTAGAATTGTCACTTAAGTAGCATTTGGTCAAATGGAAACTTTTATTTATGAAAATATTTGGAAAAACCTTGTGAGGATATTTATGTCTAGAATTCTAAAATCAATTATGTGGGTATTTATATACATTGCTATATACTTTTTTATAAGTATAGTAGTGAGTAGTTTGGCTAGCATTTTTATTTTTGTGTATTATGCCGTTAAATATGGTATATCAACAACTCAAGTAGATATACCTGGGACGTCAGTTTACTCATATGCTGGGTTAATACAGTTTGTAGCAAATATATTAATAATGGGGATTATTTCGGTTATTATTTATCTAAGAACAAAAAGGATGGATGAGAGTCTCTGGATTCGTAAGCCACAGAAAAATATAGTTGTGCCCGTTGTTTTTTGTAGCATATCTGCATCCTTTATAGTACCAGTGGTGCTTTATTGGCTTAGTGTTATTTTCCCGATGGATAGATTGATGCAGCAATACTCACAATTGATGGAGAATATTGATTTTGGTAATCCCTTATTTAACTTTATGCTTATAGCAGTAGTTGCTCCTATATTTGAAGAATTCTTCTTCAGGGGAGCTATATACAGAGAACTGCGTTCATCGACCCCTATATGGGTTGCGATAGTACTGCAGGCTTTAATTTTTGGAGTTTTTCATATGAACTTAGTACAGGGTTTATATGCTTTTGGGATAGGTATTATTTTGGGGCTTGTGTATGAATGGTCACGCTCATTATGGGTACCTATCATATTTCACGCTGTTTTTAATGCAATTGGTACTAGCGCAGATTATATACCAATATTCAGTAATGATATCGTGGTTTATGTTTTGGCAAGTTTAGGTGTTGTTGTAATGATATTTACACTCAAAACAACAAGAAAATATCGTAGGCTTGGGTAAAAATGGTGACATATAGACAATAAAATGGTATTATTAAAAAAAGTGTACATTTTCGGGGGTGGTCAATATGAAGATTTCGTTTTCTACACTTGGGTGTCCAGGTTGGAGTTATGAGGATATTTTATCTACTGCCAAGGACCTTGGATTTAATGGTATTGAAATTTGAGGTTATGGAAATGAATTGAATGCACCAAAAGTAAAGCAGTTTTCTCCTGAACATATTGAAGCTACAAAGGAAAAGCTTGTAAAAATGTCAATCCAGATTCCATGCCTTACTTCTGCATGCTATTTATTTGATGAACAAAATATCGACAAGCAGATGAAAGAAGGAATGGATTATGTCGAGCTTGCTTCAAAGCTAGGGAGCCCATACATAAGAGTGTTGGGGTATGCTC
>JAEZFR010000477.1 GCA_023417285.1 Bacillota bacterium | reverse complement strand
ATCTTTAATATGAGTAATATCTGTAATAATAATTACTATATCATTTTCCTTTGGACTATAGATTGCGATTTCAAACCACTTGTCATATTGTTGAGAATAATAATCATCTATTTGGACACTCTTACCTTTTACTAGCTTATTAAAAAACTTATTTATGTACTTCATGATAGTATCAATACTACCAGGAAATAAGTCAGAATGATTATTACCAATAATCTTACTTTTTGATAGCCCAAAAAGCTTTTGAAATGCTTCATTTACTTCAATAAACATTAGATTAGCTGGCTTATGATTATCATCATATATCAATCTATAATAAGCATAACCTGTTTTCATATTCATAAAAAGAGAGCGATATTTTAATTGATTATCCAATACGTTCTTTTCTATCTTCTTGCGTTCGGTAATATCTCTCACAACACTAAAAATGATTCGCTGCTTTCCAAAATGAGTTCCTTGAGAACTTACTTCCACATCAAATGTACTACCATCCTTTCGACGATGTGTTGCTTCAAAGAACACTCCCTTTGCATTAGCCTGATTCAATTGGTGCTGTGTATATCCCCAATTGTCTCTGATGCTTCTAATATTCATTGAACATAATTCTTCGTTGGTATAACCGTATGCCTCAATGGCAGCTTGATTTGCCTCAATAATACTTCCATCTAAATCAAGAAATAATATGATATCCCTAGCATTATTTATAGTTTTACGATATCGCTTTAGATCATCTTCAACGTCTTTTAGTTTACTAATATCATAAATTGACCCTATGTAGCCAGCGTAGTTTCCGTCCAAATCATTATATGGAGCTCCTACCGCCAGACACCACCGATATTCACCATCATACCTGCGTAACCTATACTCAAATTGGTATATATCCTTTGTTTTGACAGCATGTGCTCTTGCTTTTATACACTTATCCAAATCCTCTGGGTGAATAGAATTAGCCCAGCAAAAGTCAGCTGTTTTTTCCAAGGGATATCCCGTAAACTCGTACCATACTTTATTAAAATAGTTGTACTCCAAATTCGTATCGGTTTTCCAAACCAATGAGGGTATCTGGTCAAGGATATTTAAGCAATAATCTCGAGATTTAATAATATCCATCTCTTTGTATTTACTTTCTGTAACATCCATAAGGATCACTAGAGTTTCTTTCTTTCCACTTGCTATAACTGGGGTAATACTAGCTCTAAACCAAAACTCTCTAATATTCCCATCCACTATAAGTGTATTTTTATATTCTATACTCTTTGTTTCTTGTCTACATTGGATAGAAAGCTCAATGGCCTTGCGAAAATCACAATGGTCGCATTTAATCCCATATCCACATCCTCTGCTATCTTCATAACTATTAGCACAGTTAAAGCTATCGCCAAAAGGATTTCCGCAAACCTGTTCCTTTTTCTTATTTATATATAGTAAAGCAGCATCATTTACTTGAACCACATTAGCATTGTCATCTATTATAATCATTCCTACCGGCGCATTACTAAACAAGGCTTTTAGGTTGTTTTTTTCGTTAATATGCTCTTGCTCAAGCGTTATTAGCCTTGTAATATCACGAAGGACAATTACAACACCTAGCTTGGTGCCTTGAGCATTTTTTACAGGAGAACATGTAGCTGAAACATACTTTAGTATTCCAGTCTTTGTAATAATAAAAGTATTGTGCTCAAGACCGGTAATAGTATCGTTAAGAAGGGAAAATACTATTGGACTCTTTATGACCTCTCTTGTATCCTCATTTACAAACTTAATTGCTTCATCAAAATCTTTTCCAATCACTTCAGCTGCATTTAATTCAATTATCTCTTCTGATGGATGATTTAAATAAACAATTTTACCATTAAAGTCTGTTATGATTACTCCATCACCAATGCTTGATAAGGTCGCAGTTATGAACTCCAGATTCTCTTCAACCATAAATTTCTTTGGCATCGCTAATCGCCCCTTTTATATTCTTATAGGCTGTGTGATAACTTTAACTGTTCCCGTTGCAACATCTTGTATAAGAGTTCTACTGATATTACCACCTGTCTCGTCAATATTATACAATATATTCATATCCAATAATATCCTTTTAACCATAGCAATATTCTTTTTGCCTATTTGAAAAACATCTTCATTAATAGAGTCTGATCCTCCATATAAATCAATTCTCAAGTCCCTTTTGGCACATCCAAACTCTGAACACAGCTTATTAATAAATAAAGGCAGACCAGTATTTGCATAATAACCGGGTCGTGTATTGGCATCAACATCACCTAGTGGAGATGGAAGAGCAATATGAATCATCCCTGCAACACTGCAACAAGAGCAATAAGCTGTTACTGCGACACAGGATGCAAGTGCAAAGGTTTTAATAATATCTTCCCTATTGTTTGAAATAATGAATTCTCCAATGCCTACAATTCTATCCATCGTACCACCCTATTTAATCATTGAACATATCAATTGAGGAATACTGTTTAGTGAGGCTTGCTTCTCTACTGCACCAATATTAAATGCTACTTTAGGCATGCCATAAACTACTGAGGTTTTCTCATCCTGTCCGATGGTTCTCGCTCCCTTGCGTCTCATGGAAAGTAAGCCCTTTGCCCCATCATAACCCATTCCGGTAAGTATTACTCCAATGGCCTTGTCTCCAGCTTCCTTTGCAGTCGACTCAAAAAGAACGTCAACAGAGGGACAATGTCCATTTACCTTATCACCTTCAAAGCACTCAACACTATATTTTAAGCCTCTTCTAATTATTTTCATATGTTTGCTACCAGGCGCTACCAAAGCAGAGCCTGGTTCTATATAATCGCCTGACCGAGCTTCCTTTACTGTAAAGGCAGTTGAGTTATTTAATCTTTCTGCAAACAGCCGCGAGAAGTCTTGTGTTATATGCTGTACAATTACAATTCCAGGTATGCTTTGTGGCAACTCTTTTAAAACCCTGTTGATTGCTTCAGTACCACCAGTTGATGCTCCAATTGCAATAATCTGACTACTATCCATTTTCAATGAGTTATAAGTAGTATTACTTTGATTTTCCGTACTAAAAGACAGTACCTTACACGCAGAAGCAATTTTAACTTTTAGTATCAGCTCATTCAAAAAGTTTTCTACGCTTATTACTGATCTAACATCAGGTTTTCCAACAAAATCAACAGCTCCAGCATTTATAGCATCAAAAACTGCTCCACTAACAGTACTAACAACGATAGTTGGTAGTGGATATTGTGGCATTAGTCTTTTAATAAACTCAATTCCATTCATTTTTGGCATTTCGACATCACAAGTCATGACGTCTGGTTCATATTGAATAATTTTATCCCTCGCTTCAAAGGGATCATTTGCTGTAGCAACTACTTGGATATTTAAATCAGATGAAAGTCCCTTAGCTAATACTTCTCTAAAAACAATACTATCATCTACTATTAATACCCTTATCTTTTTTCTAAACTCCACTCATTCACCGACTTATTCCTTTCTATAAACAGATGGCATAATATACTTTAACCTTGTCATATCACGATTGATTGATTCAGAATGGCCAATAAATAAGTACCCCCCTATTTCCAATGAATCACAAAACTTATTAATCAATTCGTTTTTTGTCTTTGAATCAAAATAAATCATTACATTCCTACAAAATATTACATGGAATTTTCGCTTAAATGGGAACGTTCTTTCCATAAGATTAAACTTTCTAAATATTACTTCATTCCTAATTTTTTCTGATAGTATATAGTTTTCATTATCATTTTTCCTAAAATAATTTATTCTCCAATGAGCAGGTAAATTTGCTATCTCCTCATTACTATATACACCTTTTATTGCTATATCAAGAACTTTGCTGGATATGTCTGTGGCGAGAACTTTTGTATCCCACCACAGCTTTTCTTGTCCCAAAAACTCATCGACAATCATTGACAAGGTATATGGTTCCTCTCCAGTAGAACAGCCTGCACTCCATATTCTTATGTCCTTATCCTTTACAACATCAGCTAGATAAGGTAATACCTTATCTCTAAAATAATAGAAATGGTCAACTTCCCTCATAAAAAATGTATGATTTGTAGTAATTTTGTCTATTAGTGTTGTAATGGCCTCACCTGTTTTATCAGAAATAACGTACTGATAATACTCAGAAAAATCTTTAAAGCCTTTCTTAACTAATACATTTTGCAGCCTTCCAATTACTAATGTCTGTTTCTCCTCTTTTAAGCTAATGCCATAATTATAGTGGATATATTCTGTTAATAGAGTGTACTCTTTCTTTGTAATTGATATCATAGTGATTAATACTTCCCGAACTCTTTATCACTTATAGAAATCTCATATCTTGAAGCAGCAGCTTTATCACTTGCTTCTGATTTATAGTTTATATTCTGTTTCTTCCTTTTTGACATATTTTCAAGCATATTTAAGACTTCTGGACTAATGTCGTCATAATTGTGATTATTCATTACGTTTTTCTTTAATTTAAATTTTCCAACCATCTGTTTTAAAAGGTCAGCTTGACTTGAGAGTTCTTCACTTGCTGCAGCACTTTCTTCAGATGTTGCTGAATTGGTCTGTACTACATCAGAGACCTGCATAATACCCTGATTTATCTGACCAATGCCCGTAGCCTGTTCATTATTCGCGGTAGCAATATCATTCACAAGATTAGCCACCTTCTCAATACCACTTACGATTTCACTCAGAGATTCAGCCGTACTTTTTGCAATTTTTGCTCCACCTTCTGCTTTCTTAATGGAACCTTCTATCATTTCAGTAGTTTCTTTTGCAGCACTTGCTGAACGTGCCGCAAGGGTTCTTACTTCTTCTGCCACTACAGCAAAGCCTTTCCCATGCTGCCCTGCTCTTGCGGCTTCTACCGCTGCATTAAGTGCAAGAATGTTTGTCTGGAAGGCAATATCATCTATAACTTTAATAATCTTTGATATGTTATTGGAAGAATCATTAATATCCTCCATGGCCTTCAGCATTTCCTGCATTTGGGTGTTACCTTGTACTGCATTTGATTTTGCAGCTATCGCCAACTCATTTGCCTTATCAGCATTTCCTGCATTTAATCTTGTTTGTGAGGATATCTCTTCTAATGAAGCGGTCAATTCCTCTATTGAGCTTGCCTGTTCGGTAGCTCCCTGAGAAAGCGCAATACTTGAGTCAGATACCTGTCTTGCTCCCGCTGATACCTGTTCTGACGCAGAACTTATATTAGACATGACTTCATTAATGTTGCCTACCATTTTTTTAAATGCCTTGCCCAATACTCCAACCTCATCATTTGAGTCAATGTCTACAGTAACATCCAGATTGCCATCTGCAATCTTATTAGCAACTATAACAAGGTGGTTAAGCTGCTTACTAATCAAATTAGCTATTAGTAATCCAAGAACTATTGCTAATACTATACCAATAGCGATTACTAAAATCATAATTAACGTTTGCTGGTTAAAGTTGTCAGCATTTTCCTGAACTGCATTTGTTGCAAGTGCTGTATCATAATCTATCAATTTTTGCAATTCTTCATCTAAATCTAATCTGGCTTCTGTCACCTTACCTAGTTCAGCTAAAGCTTCATCATATTTTTTGTTTTTGAT
>JAEZFR010000407.1 GCA_023417285.1 Bacillota bacterium | reverse complement strand
TAGCATATCAGGCAGTTAATTTTAATCAGGCGGTAATTAGTGCAAGTAATGTTAATTTTAGAACTGGCCCTGCAACCACCTTTGATATTATTTGTAAGCTTCAAAAGGGTGAACGCATTACAGTAATGGGAAAGCTGGGGGACTGGTATGCTGTGTTTTACGGTAAAAATGGGAGAGTAGGAGCGATAAATAAGGATTATGTTAAGGCAGTCCAAAACGAAGTGCAAAATGTAAGTACCAAGCCTGCTACTCAAAATAATACTAAATCTGAATCGAAAAAGACCCAGAATAGCACTGTTACAAATAAGACAAGTAGCGAGAATGCAAAGAACAATACCACTATAAGTTCTCAAGCAGGTACTTCTAAACAAGAGATAGAAAAACCTGTAGATGGCATTCTGCCAGATGAGCAAAGCCTTCTAGATATGATAAATAACGAAAGAACCAAAAAAGGGCTTGCTGCTCTCAGGTTTGATGCTGACTTAGTCAATGTAGCAAGGCTAAAGGCTATTGACATGGACAGAAATAATTACTTCAAGCACGATTCGCCTTATTACGGTTCTCCATTTGATATGATGAAAAAAGAAGGCGTGAAATTTACTATGGCGGGGGAGAATATAGCAGGAAACACTGAATTAAGCGGTGCGTTAAAAGCGTGGATGGATGAAAGCGGCAATAATCTCTTTAATGGAAAGTTTACTCATACAGGAATAGGAATTGTAGACAGTACCACCTATGGCAAGATTTTCGTAGTAATGTTTATAAAAAAAGGCTGATTTAATCTCAGCCTTTTTTTATTGACCTTATATCAAAAGGTACCTTTATTTCAAAGCTTTTATTATTAAGATAATTTAAGTGATGAGCAGTAGTTGAGAAGTTGAATATAAGCTTATATGCGCACAGCAGTTGGCATTTAGCCGTATATTGTTTGTTAATTGCGTTGGTACCGTATTTACCATCTCCTATTATAGGGTGGCCGGTGTGAGCTAAATGAGCTCTAATCTGATGAGTTCTGCCAGTAATAAGTTCAACCTCCAAAAGACTGCAGTCTTCAAAGGTATCTATTACTTTATATCGAGTTATGATTTTTTGGGAACCTGAGGTTTTATCGTCCGAAATAAAAACTCTGCTGATTTGCTCATTTTTATCGAGGTATGCAATTAACTCGTCCTCACTTTTCTGCATCTGGCCGAAAACAATACACTCATAGTATTTTTTAACTTCCTTATCTTTAATCTTTTGAAGAAGTATATCCAAGGAATGTTGATTTTTGGCAGCTATAATTAAACCGCTAGTATTTCTATCCAATCTATGACACAATGCAACTTCAGGTCCAAACTTATTCTGGAGCTTATCTATAAGTGTGGCCTCCTTCTGATTTCTATCAGGATGAACAGGAAGTCCTGCCGATTTATTCGCAATAATTATGTTTTCATCATCATATATTATTGAAAAGCCTTCTTCTTCTCTACCAAGCAAAAGCTCATCTATAATATATATATCTATAGAATCTCCAGTACATACAATGTGGTCTTCCTTAATTCTAATACCATTGACCCTTATATCTTTTTTTCTCAAGGCCTTATATAGCATACCTGAACTCACATTAGGAAAGAAATCTCTGATTACTCTATCTATTTTTTTACCATTGTGTCTGCTTTGTGCCATCACGTTTCTCATATGTTAGAAAATGTTTTCCTTTCGAAAAGTTATTGGGCTACCCTGATATAATATAAGCAAAGGTTTCGCTTTGAGGATATTATCAGCTTGATAGAATAATTGATTCTACTAAGGAATAATATTTGCTAGCAATTGCTTCTGCCTCTTCAGAGGATGCACTCTCAGCTATAATTCTGAATGCAGGTATATCAGCATCTGGTAAGATAAGCACCCATCCAGTTTCTGAATAAAGCTTTATTCCATCTAGTAGCTCGATCCTCTTCTCATTATGTTCGCTAATAATTGTTCTCATAACCATACCTTTTAATTCCCATGGACAAAAAATACATTTTTTGCTCATATAAAAGTCAGGAATTTCGCTTAGCAATTCAGTGACAGATGTATTATTACAACATATAAACTCAACAATCTTGATTAATCCAGCCAATGCATCAAAACCCAGGCTAATAAGTAGCTGGCTTTCCTTTGTACTGAACAAGGTATTTAAGAGAATTTCTTGTATCACTGCATTAGGACTATTTTTGGTACGTTTAATACGACAATTGTATTTTATTGCAAGCTTTTCAATTACCTCTGAACCAGTGAGTGGAACATAAAAAACAGAATTATTAAAGCTTCTGAATACTATAAGCGAAATAAAGGCTTGAAATAGATCGTCCCTAATTTCTGTTCCATCTGTATTGACCAACACTAAGCTCTCAGCATTTTTATCTATAATAGCACTAAAATCTGCATCATGAATTCTGATTTGCTCCATTATGTATGCCTGTTCTGTGCAGGAGGTTGAACTATAACACTTAACATCACAACCTATGTCCTTTAGCATGGGTTCAATGATGGAAATAACAAATTCTGAGGGTGAGAATACACAGATTCTTGGGTGTACTTTCCTTATGCTCGATATATCTACCGAATTTGTGACTGAGCGCATATAATAATTACTAAAGTCTGTTATATTGTTTAGTCTGCTAATCTGTTGCGCAGAGCACCTTTTGAAATCCTCTTTAAAAAAGGAGTTTTCAATTTTTCTTTCTTCAACCCGACTTATTGCACAACCATGTTTATTCATAAAGTTTACGCGTAATATGTTTGGATTGTCAATATCATTTTTGATATGTATACCGCCTTCAACAGTAAGAAAATTGATAGCATTTCTAGAAATAGGGGTAAGCAAGCTACTCATGTTATAAACCTCTATACCAACAGAGAGGATACCTGATATAAAAGCATGCTTAAACATTCTTGCGCTGTTTGAGTTGGTAGAACTGACAACTACTCTGCTGTCTAATTTAAACTGAGTACCATATGCCGCGCCTAATCGTGTTGCAAATTCAGGAGATATATCAACATTTATGATACCCGATATACCATTTTCTCCAAAAATTTTGTTGGTATGCCTGGTTCCCCATATCATATTTCTATCTACGATAGCCAAAGGCTCTATAATCTTTTCGGGCCATATCTTGACATTGGGTTTAATTATACAGCGCTCGCTAATCTTACAGCCTTCGCCTACAACAGCATTTTCAAATACCGATACGTAGTGCTTGAGATTAACCCTGTTGCACAAAATTGCGCCTCTTAACTCACTTCCATATTCTATATAGCTATTATTCCAAATAATACTGCGGACTACTGATACATTATTCTCAATAGTAACATTATCACCAATAATGGAATACTTATCTATAACTGTTCCTTTTCCAATTTTGCAGTTAGCACCTATGACGCAAGGACCGATAATCTGGGCTGTTGAATCAATAATGGCACCTGGCCCTACCCAAATATTATCACTGACCTGTTCACCGTCAATAGAAATGTCAACAAAGCCATCTAGCACGTCATTTTGTGACTTAATATAAGAACGGATGTCACCGATATCACACCAGTAATCATTCATTATGTATCCATATAAAGGCATATTATCCTTCAAAAGAGAGGGGAATATATCCATACTGAAGTCAGTACTTCTGCCTACAGATATATAATTAAGAATAGCTGGTTCCAGGATATAGGTACCTGTATTGATAGTATCACTAAAAACTTCACCCCAACTGGGCTTTTCAAGAAATCCGGTAATATTCCCCTGTGGGTTTGTCAAAACAACACCATACTCAAGTGGCAGGGATACTTTTGTCAATACTAAGGTAGCAAGAGAACCTTTTTTTATATGAAAATCAAGTGCTTTTTTTATGTTAAGATTGGTGAGAGAATCCCCGCTAATTACAATAAAGGTTTCATTCAAAAAGTCCTTAGCTGCTTTGAGCCCTCCAGCAGTTCCAAGAGGTGATTCTTCAATAAAATATGTGATGTTGACCCCAAAGCTTTTGCCATTTCCCAGATAGTCTTTAATAATCTGTGGATGAAACATGAGAGTTATCCCTATTTCGGTAATTCCATAAGACTTAAGCAAGCCTATTGTATGTTCTATGACAGGCTTATTCACTATAGGAACCATTGGCTTTGGTAAATCACAAGTTAATGGGCGTAATCTTGACCCTTCACCACCAGCCATAATTATTGCTTTCATATAATCACCCCGTAAATGGTAATTTTTTGCAATACAAGAATCATGATGTATAATATTATTCAATATAAATTTGTATAATCCTGCAAAAAAAGATAATCAATTACACCAAAGCTTTTTTCTATAATTTCTTCTGCTTTTTGCCTATCGCATACTTCAATTGAACCTTCAATCTTAACAACAGTAGAAAGAATAGCTCCTGGGAAAGCCTTGTACCTGTAATTATTTTGATATACTCTTGAGAGGCCAAATTCAGTAGCATTAATATTTATGAGTGTAAACCCTTTATCACTTAGTCTCTCACGGGCAGCTTTGGCATCTGGTAAATTTGTAAAAAGCGCAACTATTTTTTCTGGCATAATAAAGCCTCCTAAATATGTTAACTTTATTATTTGCATATTTAGGGAAATTAATAATAAATATAAATAGTTAAGCTTTAAGCTGGATTTTTATTAATGTACTTTGAAAGTAAAGTACTTATTGAGTAAAAAACCAATTAATGAATATATAACCATACCTATGAGCTGCGCTATATTCTCATTAATACTAAGATATTCAACCATTATGATAACTAGTATAAATTGTATCAAAAAACATATTAAAAAAACTGAAATAAATCGTATGAATTGTTTATAAGCTGGTAGGGTACTGGTTTTGAAGGTCCATTTAAAATTAAGGATAAAGCCATTGATTACCCCGGCTATATACCCTGCAATATTGGCAATAGTATATGGGGCAGCTAGGATATTCATAAGTATGAATATAACGATAGCGGTAATTATAGTATTGATGACACCAACAATACCATATTTAAATAGTTGAATAAAAAAATCTTTGTATTTAACAATAATTTTTTTCACAAATAGGCTCTCCTTTGATGTTTTATATTTTACCACATAATAAAAAAAATAGGTGGTAAAATATTCATTAACGATCTTAATGTTCAAAAACTCAGAAAATGTAAAGGAAGCTCAAACATGATATTAAGACTTGGATACGTTGCTATGACTCTGAATTTAGAGGATTGTACTCCATCGGGTACTGTGACATATACCTTATATAAAAAGCTAGAGTCAGAAGAGGCTAAAAAAATACGCTTGACAAGGGTGGCAAAATCAAATCTCAACAATACTTTTAGGATTCTTAAGTACAATAAAGCATTAAATATTGATGTATATAGATTAACGTCAAAACTTATTCCGCTAGCTACCCATGAAGAATTATCTGATTGGGATTACCAGCAGGATTTTAGAGACCAATTTTTAGAGATTGGGGAGTTTATCAAGAAATGTGATTTCCGTGTAAGCGCTCACCCGGATCACTTTACAG
>JAEZFR010000397.1 GCA_023417285.1 Bacillota bacterium | reverse complement strand
TATTAAAGATACTGAGAAAAGGATCATAAAGGCAAGAGATTTTGCTGAATCTGCAAATAGAGCAAAAAGTGAGTTTTTAGCTAATATGAGCCATGAAATTCGTACTCCAATCAATGGTATTGTTGGCATGATAGATCTTACCATGCTGACAGAGCTATCTGCAGATCAGAGGGATAATCTACTTACTGCCAAGGTATGTGCAAATTCTTTGCTAAAAATCATTAACGACATACTAGATTTTTCTAAGCTGGAAGCGGGTAAGGTTACATTGGAAAATATAAGTTTCAACATAAAAAATTTGTTAGTTGAGACAGTAAAGACCCATTCATCTCGTATAAATGCAAAAGGACTTGAGTTGCATTATACATTTTCTTCATCAATACCACCTCTGTTAATAGGTGATCCCAACAGGCTGCGCCAAATATTGAATAATCTGATTAGTAACGCTATTAAATTTACAGAAAAAGGACATATTGCTATCTCAATTATAAATATGCCAGAAATAAATGATGAAGTAGAATTAAAGTTTATAGTTTCGGATACTGGTATTGGTATATCTCCGGGGGATATAAAAAGATTGTTCCAAAGTTTTAGTCAGTTAGAGAATTCATTTACAAAAGAGTATGGTGGATCTGGACTTGGGCTTGCAATATCCAAAAACCTTATTGAACTGATGGGAGGAAGGATAGAGGTTGAAAGTGAAAAAGGAAAAGGAAGCTCGTTTTACTTTTCTTTGAAATTTAAGGTGGCTCATGATAAGGAGCAGAATGCAAGCTACATACCTAAGATAACAAAACCACTAAAGCAGCTCAAAATTCTTTTGGTGGAGGATGACTTTGTAAATCAAAAAGTTATTTCAAAAATGCTCTTGGAAAAGGGGCATGCTTTAGATACTGCAAATAACGGACTAGAAGCACTAGAATTATTTGAACAAAATAAATATGATGTTATTCTGATGGATATCCAAATGCCTAAAATGAATGGAGTAGAAACAATCAGCAGATTAAAGGAAAAAGAAAGTGCTACAAACCATACCCCTGTAATAGCGCTTACTGCGTATGCTTTACAAGGAGATAGGGAAAGATTTTTGGCTTTAGGATTTGATGGATATGTATCCAAACCAATTCAGATGAGTGAGTTATTTTATACTATTGATAGTATAACCGAACTTTAACATAATCGAAATTAATATCTGTATATGGAAAATTAAAAAGTATGAAGAGGAGAATAAGTAATATGAGAATTCTTATTGCAGAAGATGATTTAACTAGTAGAAAGTTTTTATTTAAGTTCCTTTCTAAATATGGAGAATGTGATATGGTTGTGGATGGATTGGAAGCACTGGACGCTTTCATAATGTCTATCAATGATAAAAAGCCTTATGACCTTATATGTTTAGATATTATGATGCCAAAGGTAGATGGGGTTAAGGTATTAAAGAACATAAGAGATTTGGAGATTCAAAAGGGAATTACCCCCGAGAAACGCTCAAAGGTAATTATGACCACAGCACTTGCAGAGACACAGCTTGTACAAAACGCATTTAGTATTGGCTGTGACGCGTATGCCGCAAAGCCTATTGATATTTCTAGATTTGTACAAGTATTAAAAAAATTAGGGTTAATAGATGAAAAGTAGTAATAGAGCTTATAAAGAAATATCCGTATTTAGACACTTTTAATAATCAGAGTATTTTGGAAAGCAACGTTATTTACAAAATATGTACATTTTACCTAAATTAATGTATAATGTAACAATTAAACATTTAGAGGTGAAAGTCGATGAAGAGATTAATAGCGTTAATAGTTATCGTTATTTTATTTGTTAGTAGTATAGTACTTCCTCCAATAGTTAATGCAGAAACAAGTAACGATAGTAATGCCAATGCTACATTGGTATCAAGCGATTGGAAAGCCAGTAATGGTAAAATTAATGTAACGGGGACAGTAGTATTTAGTAGTAAAAATTACCAACGTGTAGGTATAGTAGCTATCGGGTATGATAAAAACGGGAAAGCTATTGAGACCAAAAGTGTTGATGAATTACAGTCAGATGGTAAAGGCATTACATATAAACTTGTTCTAGATGCTGGGTCACTGATTACAAGAGTTGAAGTCAAACCAACTGGAAATGCTACAGATATTGTCTTGCTATCGTCAGCAGATAGATTGGAAAATGGTAAAGTTATAGCCACCGGAGTAGTTGAGAATGGAACAAGTATCTATCAACACGTAGGGATTGTTGCTACGGGATACGATGAAAATAACAAGCCTATAGAGACTAAATGTATTGATGATTCACTTACTTTTGGAGGGGCTAATACTTTCAAAGTTGTTTTGGATTCAGGTGCAAAGATAAAAAGAGTAGTGATAAAGGCTACTGGAAAATCTAATGATATAGAACTTCTATCATCAGCTGAAAGACATGAAAATGGTAAAGTTATAACCACCGGAGTAGTTGAAAATGGAACAAGTATCTATCAACACGTAGGGATTGTTGCTACGGGATACGATGAAAACAACAAGCCGATAGAGACTAAATGTATTGATGATTCACTTACTTTTGGAGGGGCTAATACATTCAAAGTTGTTTTGGATTCAGGTGCAAAGATAAAAAGAGTTGATGTACAAGCGATTGGAAAAGCCAATGATATAGAATTGTTATCGGCAGCTGACAGACTGGAAAATGACAAGATAATAGCTACAGCATCGGTAGAAAATGGAACAGATAAAGGTCAAGATTTTGTGCTAGTGGCTACAGGCTATGACCAAAATGGTAAAGTTATCGAAACAAAATCGAGTAAAAACAGTTTGTATGCTGGTTCTTCAAAGTCATACAGTGTTGTTTTAACTGGAGTTTCACAGATAAAGACAGTGGAAGTCAAATTAATGGTGGACGACAGAGTCATAAAATTATCTACTATAAATGATAAGCAGCAAGATAAAAAAGAAAACAAGAAGGTAATTGTCACCGGTACTGCAACAAATATTGAAGCAGCAGGTCAAAATATTGGTATAGTTGCTACAGGCTATGATGAAAACAATAAACCAGTAGAGACAAAATGTGTAGGCAGCTTTGAAAGCAAGGGCAAATCGAAGACTTTTAGCCTTGAACTTGACGCAGGTTCAATAATTAAAAGGGTTGAAGTTAAAGAAGCTGGAAATGCTACAAGTATAGAACTTCTCTCTGCAGCAGATAGATTGGAAAATGGTAAAGTTATAGTTACTGGTTCAGTTGAAAATGGAACGGATGTTTCTCAGAATATTGGTATAGTTGCTACAGGATATGATAAGAATAATAAGCCTGTGGAGACTAAATGTATTAGCAGCTACGAGCTTAAAGGGAAAATTATTTCTTACAAGGTTGTTCTAGATGCTGGGTCAGTTATTACAAGAGTTGAAGTAAAAGCTGCTGGGGATGCTGAATATTTGCAGCTACTATCAGCGGCTGACAGAAAGGAAAATGGTAAAGTTGTAGTTACTGGCTCGGTTGAAAATGGGACAGATGTTTCACATCATATTGGTATCGTTGCTACAGGCTATGACAAGAATAACAAACCTGTAGAGACAAAATGTATTAGTAGCTACGAGCTTAAAGGTAAAATTATTCCTTATAAGGTTGTTCTTGATGCTGGTTCAGTTATTACAAGAGTTGAAGTAAAAGCAACTGGAGAGGCTGATTATTTGCAGTTGCTATCAACAGCTGATAGGCTTGAAAATGGAAAAGTAATTGCTACCGCTTCAGTAGAAAATGGGGCAGAAACAGGAGGGTTTGTTACTGTTATTTTTACAGGCTATGATGGCAATAAAAAAGTTGTTGAAGAAAAGAGTCAGAAATTATACATTAATAAAACCGGCTGTCAAAGTTTTATTGTTACATTAAATTCAGGTTCTAAAATTAAAACAGTAGGGGTTAAGATTGTAGAGAAGTAAACGTTATAATGGGGTTTTGAAATATATCTGAATTAAATC
>JAEZFR010000345.1 GCA_023417285.1 Bacillota bacterium | reverse complement strand
GCTCAGGGCTATGACGGAGCAATCTATGGTGCAAGAGCAGCATATATTGGTGGTTGTTTCGGGACGGCATGTACTACTGCTGAACAATATTTTAACATTCCTGCACTTGGAACTATGGCACATAGCTGGGTTCAATTGTTCCCTACCGAGCTAGAAGCATTTAGGGCATATGCTAAAACATATCCAAACAGCTGTACCCTCTTGGTAGACACCTATAATGTGCTAAAATCAGGTGTACCAAATGCAATTAAGGTTTTTAACGAAGAGGTGGTTACGAGAGGTTGCCGACCAAAAGGAATAAGGATAGATTCGGGCGATATCACCTATTTGTCAAAGCAGGCAAGAAAGATGCTTGATGAAGCGGGCTTTCCTGATTGCAAGATTGTAGCCTCCAATTCGTTGGACGAATATATAATCAGGGATATTCTAATCCAAGGAGCTTGTATTGATTTGTTTGGAGTAGGAGAGCGACTGATAACCTCTCGCTCTGAGCCAGTATTTGGTGGTGTATATAAGCTTTGCGCCATTGAAGAAAACGGAAGGCTTGCACCTCGGCTTAAGTTGAGTGAAAATGTTGGAAAGATTACCAATCCAGGATTTAAGCAAACATGGAGATTATACGACAAAGAAACAGGCAAAGCAATCGCTGATGTGATTACTTTATTCGATGAGACTATTGATGATTCAAAACCATATAAGCTCTTTCATCCGGAGCATACATGGAAAACCAAGACCATTACTAACTATTATGCCAAGCCGCTATTAGAAAAAATTGTTGAACGAGGAAGCATAATAGATAAAGGTAGAAGTCTTCAAGAAATTAAAAGCTTTAGTGAGGAGGAAATAGGCAAGCTGTGGGAAGAGGTGCTTAGATTTGAGAATCCTCACGCCTACTATGTTGACCTATCGCAGAAGCTTTGGGATATAAAGAATGAAATATTAAAGAGTTTAAAGCAGAGCATATAATCGTTGCAGATACAACCGATATGCCCCGCTGTATATAGCTTTAATAATGTTATTGCTTTTTTATATTTTTATCTTGCTCTTGTTCTAGCTGTTTAACGGTATAACCCTTATCGGTAAGCAGCTTTATTATATTTATTTCACCACTTACAATACCTGCACTTACTACTGCAAAATACTTTCCGCCGTCTTTTAGGTATTTATCCAAACAGTCAGCAAATTTAATACTTCTGTCGTAGTACATAACCTTATAATAGTTTTCGTATATATCCTTTTTGCTATCTTCAAATATCAACTTTTTCATTGCATCAGTATTTCCCGAGGCCCAGGCGTCATATCTACTCTGAACCTTCTTTGCGACATTAGATGAGGCATCGATATTATTTGAAAGCATTTGTATCTGTACATAGTAAGATTGGCTTGCTAAGGCCTTGTACTGTTGTTCAGGTGTTTCCATCTCCAAAACTGGCTTTTTATCAGTTTTGGCTTTTGCTATATAGGTAGCATCCATTGATTCTTGAGACTTCTTAAGGGTTTCTTTAAGTACCATGTTTTGAAGTAATAAATCAACAACCCAAGGTTTATATTTAATAAAGGATTCAATGCCGTATTTATTGTTGGACTTTTTCTTTACAAAGGAATCCACTTTTTTGTATATAGCTGGTGTAAGCTGTTTGCTAAGGGTATAGTTTTTTGGAAGCATTCCATACTTGATCAGATATTTTTGTATGTCAGTATTTGTTAGCATGTCTGCATCGCTCTCTACTATTAATTTCTCACAAGCATTGTAGGCAGCATCAATTTGCTTATTTAGAGGATAAGATGCGCTATCAGGAAGAGAAACTGAGCCTAATATATAAATAATATTTTTGCCGGAAGTATCGTCCTTGGGGGTAACCTCCCACATAAATAGCTTCTTGGCAGTACCTTGATCCTTTGCGGCAGAAACAGAAAAATTTGAAAACATCAGTGATAAGCTCAGTAGTAGGCATAAAAGCATCTTACACTTTATCATTGCAAGTTCACCCTTTCGTTTACTAAATATAATAAAATTAAAATTAGTTGAAAAAACATGGAAAATTTAATAATATTAGTATAACAATATCATATTTCCCTGTAATAAATTACAAACTAGATTATCCTTTTAAAACTTTTAAGGAGCGAGAGAATTTGAAAAAAATTATTTCTATTTTTATCATGTCTGTTTTACTTGCTACTAGTGTAACAGGATGCTTCTCAGAGGATGAAATCAGCGTGGATCCAGCAGCTTCAGGTTCATCAGCTACATCTACAAGTACTAAATCACAAATAAGTTCTAATCAGACTAGATATGACAAGGCTCTTTCAATTGACCAAAACATTACGAATTTTTTAAATTCAATGAGTTTACGTCAGAAGATTGGTCAGATGGTACAAGTTGAAATGTCTTACATATCACCTGAGGACGTAAAAGAATATGCCATAGGTTCAATGTTTGCTGCAGGAGGCTCCGTTGCAGGAGAAAACCGTCCAGAGGACTGGATGGCCACCATAAATAAGTACAAGATGGCAGCACTAGAGAGTGAGCAAAAAATACCACTAGCTTTTGGTATTGATGCTATACATGGCAGTAATTTCTTGCAGGATGAGGTAGTATTTCCACATAACATTGGGTTAGGTGCAAGTGGAGATGCAGAATTAGCTGGGAAGATAGCGGCAACCACCGCGAACCAGTTAAAAACGTTGGGGTTTGATTGGAATTTCTCACCTTGTGTTGCAGTGAGTAAGGATATTCGTTGGGGGCGTGTATACGAAAGCTTTGGAGAGAATCCAGATTTAGTCACCATTATGTCAATCCCAATTATCAAGAATTACCAGGAAAATGGCATTGTTGCATGCGCAAAGCATTTTGATGCGGAAGGTGCTGTACAATATGGAACGGGTGACAGTGGATATCTCATTGATCAAGGCAATGTAGATATCTCTAGCAGTGAGTTGGAGAAATATTATCTTTCAGTATACCAGGAGGCAATTACTGCAGGTGTAAAATCAATAATGGTTTCGTATAGTAGTATAAATGGCCAGAAGAACCATACAAACAAAGATCTAATCCAAAACACTCTTAAAAATAAAATGGGCTATCAGGGTATTGTCATTAGTGACTATCAAGGTGTTCATCAAGTATCGGGTGGGACTCTAGAACAAAAAGTCATTTCATCTGTAAATGCTGGCTTAGATGTTATAATGGAGGGCGAGCAGTGGAGAGAATGCTATGAGGCAATCGTTTCAGGAGTTGAAAATAAGTATATCAGTATTCAGAGAATTGATGATGCAGTTAGCAGAGTACTCAGGGTCAAGATAGAAATGGGTATGTTTAACTCACTGAACACTGCACCAACATATACACTTAGAAGACAGGACACAATAGAACTCGCACAAAAAGCAGTTAGAAGCTCTTTAGTCCTGCTAAAGAATGATAATAGTATTCTTCCCCTTGAAGCAAACGGTAAAATTGGAGTTATTGGACCAGCTGCCAATAATATTGGGGTGCAGTGCGGAGGTTGGACAAAGGATTGGCAAGGAGCACAGGACTCTGGAAATAACAATAGATGGATGAAGGGAACTTCAATTCTAGATGGTTTCACAGAAATAGCATCAAAAAATGGAGGTCAAATTATTACTGATGTAAATAAGCTTAATGAAGCTGATGTAGTAGTTGTGGCTATTGGGGAATATCCTTATGCCGAGGGAAAAGGAGATGCCGAGACTCTAACACTTGATGGAAGTACTGCACTTGATGAAAATATGCTTGCACTAAAAAATGCATATGAGTCTAAACGACCAGTGGTTGTGATACTGGTTTCCGGTAGGCCAAGAATTGTAACGGATGATATAAGTAAATGGTCTTCATTCGTTCAGGCCTGGTTACCTGGTACAGAGGGGAAAGCAATTGCAGAGGTTTTGTATGGGGATTATCAGTTTACTGGTAGATTACCTGTATCATGGCCGAGAGATGATAAGCAGCTGCCGTATTCAATAATTGACCATAAAAACGACAATGTTTTATTCTCATACGGGTACGGGCTTGGACAATAAACATAGTTAACATAAGAGTTATGCACAAAGTTATGCACATTATCCACATAAGTTTTTCACAAGGTTATTTAGAGAGGAAAAAGCTTAAAACCCAAGCTACTGTGGACTTCACACACAAAGATGTCCCTGAATGACACAAGTAAATTAAATTATTAACATATTCACATCACAAAAAGCATGAATTATTCATAACTTATCAACAGCATATCAAGAAAAATAAAAAGAGACTGTGGAAAACCCACAGTCTCTAGCTTTACTATTAAATCTCCTCGTCCTCGGTTTCGCTTTCATCCTCGAGATCGTCAACCTCCACAACCAGACTTTTCTCAGTTTCATCCAGACGTTCTTGATATTCGTCAATGAGGTAAGCAGCGTCTGTTTTACTCATGATGTCAAAATTCATTTCACTTACATCTTCTCCTAGTTGTTCTGCTAATTCCTTAATGTAATCAATTTGTTGAGCTGTAGCTAATTCTACTAAAGATTTAACATGTTGGTCACATTTCTTGTTGGTGCAGTTTCCATTGATCTTCAAGGAACCGCATTTTGGACAAAATTCCATAAATCTTATCACCCCGTAAAATTATTGCTTTGTTATATTAGTCAGGTAGTGGACTTCATTATTAATATAATAAATGCTAATGATTTTATTGTAAATATAAATTTTTAAATTTTGCCATATTTCCCGAAAAAATAGGAACCAACAATATAGTCTAGCAGCTTTGGTTATTTGCAATACGGGTTAAAAGCTTTCCTATAGCCTTGAAAATAGTGAAGGTCACAACGGAATTAAGCCCTGCCTTTATTAGATTGAAAGGTAATAGTACAGGTACAATTAATTCTTTAACTGCTGAAACAGGCATACCTGTAAATAGAGGGTAGAATATAAGGTTAGCTGGTATCATTACTGCCGTCATCGCAATAGTTCCTAACACCAAACCTACTATAAGTCCACTTGTAGTCTTTTTAAACTTATAGACGCTAGCTGATACGCTTACATGCGCAACTGACGCAATAACATGCATTAATAACCCTATCCACCCGCTACCTGAGCTTACCGTCGCGAACTGAATAAATGCAGTAATTACAGCCAAAATAATACCTGAGATTGGTCCAAAGATTAGCCCTCCAATTGCAATTGGAATATTTGATGGTTCATATTCCATAAACGGTGCAGCTGGAATTATGGGAAATCTTATAATCATAATCAATACTGTCGATATAGCTGTAAGTACCCCCATTATTACTAGCTTCTTCAAATTCTTGTTCATTGACATTTTTAAACCTCATCCTTTCTTTTCTAATATGGCGGTTTTAGATGGTTTTACAACAAGAAAATCGCTATGTATTATGCGAATTATTCGAGCTCCAATACGCTAAAAAGCCCTGTGATAAATAGTATCACAGGGCACAAAATAGACTTGTATAACCATCTTCTTTCATCCAGACTGTACTGTCGGCCATGGAATCTCACCATGTCAGCTTTCGCTCGCGGGCTAGTGTCTATTTGACACATTACCGCCGGTAGGGAATCTCACCCTGCCCTGAAGATAAACATATTAAGTTCTTTATTGCTACATTATTTCATTTAATAAGTAATGATGGATTTGCAACTCAAGCCATTGCAGTTCTAACATTACTCTATTTATATGTAGTATTTGTTAAAAGTATAACATAAAATCGGAAGTAGTCAATGCTTTTATTACCAAATTAATAAAAAAATCATGGGTAAAATATTTTACAATGTATTTATTTAGGAAAATAGATTAACTACGTAAAAATATGTTAGAATGTAAATATTAAAAGTAATAAATTCCATACCAAGAGAGGATCATAAAAATGAAGGTACGTAAAGCTATAATTCCAGCAGCTGGTTTAGGTACCAGATTTCTACCTGCAACAAAGGCAACTCCCAAGGAAATGATTCCTATAGTGGACAAGCCCACCATTCAATATATTGTTGAGGAAGCTGCAGCGGCAGGAATTGAAGATATTTTGGTTATTTCGGGAAGGAATAAAAGAGCGATAGAGGATCATTTTGATAAATCTTATGAGCTTGAAGAAGAACTATCAAGAAAAGGGAAAAGTGAGCTTCTAGAGGTGGTAGAGAACATATCCAACATGGCAAACA
>JAEZFR010000309.1 GCA_023417285.1 Bacillota bacterium | reverse complement strand
GAGTGAGACTTTGAGTAAGCTTCAGAGCGATACCTATATTAATGTTCCGATGTTTGTGGAGCTGCTAGAAGCACAGTGCAAACAGGAGGAGGGTGAGCTAGCTGACCTAAAGCTTAAGCTTTCTCAGCTTCAAAAGCTGCAATCAGATAAAAAGGAGCAGCTTGTAAAAGATATAGAAACAAACAGGCAATTTGAAGAAGTCGAGCAGTTACAAAAGGAACAGGTTGATCAAGAGCATCGTAAGGCTGAGTATGATGCTAAGCAGCATGAGCTGGACTATGCTCAAAAGGCTCTTTCAGTAGTTGAAATAGATGAATCGGTAGAAGCCTTGAAGGTAGCCATTAAAGCAAAAACGGAACATCTAATACTAGCTCAGCAGGAGAAACAACAAAAGCAACAGGAATTAGTTGATAAGGAACAGCTTCTTCAAAAAGCAAACGAGGCTGAGCCTCATATAAAACAGTTAGAAATAGAGCAAGCAAGACTTAAAGGTATGATAGCAAAGGTATCAGATTATGAGAAAAATACTCTTCTATACAAAGAATATGGTACAAAGCTTCATACTTTGAGTGAAAAGCTTACAAAATGTCACAGCGACCTTGAAGCCTCTAAAAATGATAAAAAGCAGTTAGAGCTTGATTTAAAGAATATTCTGCTGCAAGAGAAGGAATTTGAAAGACATGAGGGTGAGATTCAGCAGCTTAAGAATTCAGTTGATAGTTTGTCGGGTTTACGGCAATTGGCAAAAAGACAGCTCGACTTTCTAAGTAGCTTTGAACAAAAACAAAATGAATTTAATAGCTTTGAACAAGGCTTTATACAATATAGAACAAATTATCTCGACATAGAGGATAGCTACTTAAAGGGGCAGGCAGGATTATTGTCAAGGGGGTTAAAGCCCAATACGCCATGCCCGGTGTGTGGGTCTACCGAGCATCCCATGCCTGCAAAGGTGTCACAGAGTATGCCGGATGAGCACCAATTGAAGGCTACCAAGGCAGAGCTTGATAAGCTGACCTCAGAGAGAACAGCTTTGCTCAATGAAATATCCGTTATAAAGGGCAACATTGAATCCAATGAGGTAGAACTTTTGACTAAGAGTGAGCAGTTTTCTGCCAACGAGCAACTTAACCAACACGCCCAGCCAATTACATGTCTAAAAGCTGAGCAACTAAGAAATGTTTCTGATATCAAAGCATTTGAGAGTGCAGTAATAGAGAAGGGCACACAGCTATGCAATATTATAAGGGACAAGCAGGAGCAGCAAAAAGTAAAGCGAGCTTCTATTATGAAGCGACCAGATATAGAACAAAAGCTTCAACAACATGAGAATATTGCAAAACAGTTTGAAGGTGCTATAAAGGATGGCCAACAACAGGAAATTAAGTATTCGCAGGAATTTGCTCGCCTAAAGGAGTGGTTGCAGGGGGTAGATGCAGATATTCCCGAGGAAATTAGAACAAGTGCCAAGCTCAATACAAGGCTAAATTCCATTGGAGAGCAGATCTCTGCACTAGAAAAGCAGAAAAAGGATGCACAGCAGGCTTTTGATGCTGCAAGGGAGCAGCTCAATGCGGCAACCTTAAATGCAGCAACTCGACAAGAAGGGCTCAACAATGCAAGCGAGGATTTAGTTAGAAGCACAAACCGACTGGGTGAGCTGCTCAAACAGGCAGGCTTTGCGGATTATTTGCAGTATCGAGAGTGCAGAAGGAGCCAGCAAAGCATAGAAATGCTAAAGGCAGAGATTCTCAAATATAACGAGAGAGTTAACGAGCTTAATACTCTTATAAAGAAGCTCCAAGAGCAGACAGCCGGCAAAAGCTATGTGGATATTACCGAGAAGCAACAAGAGCTGACAAACTTAGAGTTACAGGTAAATACTGTACAGGAATCTCAAACGCTTATTGTTTCTAGGCTGATGAATAATAAAAAAATTCTTTCTAATATTAAGCTGGTCAATGCACAACTAGAAAAGCAAGAAGCCCAGCAAAAGACAATAGTGCATATGGCTAATATTGCAAATGGTGATAATGCTGAAAAGATTACCTTTGAAAGATATGTGCTGGCTGCGTATTTTGATGAAATAATTACCGCAGCAAACCTAAGACTTGAAAGGATGACAGGCTCTAGGTATCAGCTCAAGAGAAAGGAAGAAAGAGGTAAGGGAAGAGCCCAGCAGGGCTTAGAACTTGAGGTTTTTGATAATTACACAGGGAAGAGCAGACATGTAAAAACCCTTTCGGGTGGAGAAGGCTTCAAAGCATCTCTCTCCCTAGCCCTCGGTCTCGCTGACGTAGTTCAGTCCTATTCAGGGGGAATAAGCTTGGATACTCTTTTTGTAGATGAAGGCTTTGGAACGCTTGACCCTGAATCCCTAGACAGTGCTATAAACTGTCTGATAGATCTGCAGAAAAGCGGAAGGCTTGTCGGAGTAATCTCTCATGTAGCAGAGATCAAGGAGAGGATAAGAAATGTATTGCAGATAACGGCTGAAAAGGAAGGCAGCTTTGCTGAGTTTAATGTGTAAATGGATATAATAGAGTAATTATATAAATATATAAATGATTGATAGTAAAGGATATTGCGGCCTGTTTGCAAAAAAATATTGTGATATGTTTGCAAAAAACATATGCGACCTGTTTGCAAAAAGTTTATAAGTGACGAGTGAATATAAATTATACGGGATTGTAGAGTAATTAATAAACCAGTACTCTACAGTCCTTTTTATTTTATAATCAATGCTCGTTTGTTGATATTAATATTATTTGAACCAATGGCTACAGCACGTTTTAATGGGGTAAAAAAATGGAATACTAAGTAAGGGTAATATTATTTTACAAACAGAGAAGGGTTTAAGCTTTATATGAAAATCGCATTACTCACTGAGACATATTTGCCATACATAAATGGAGTAGTAACTCATGTCAGCATGTTAAAGGATGGACTTGAAAAGTTAGGTCATACTGTTTTAGTGGTGACTGCCGACCATACTACAAGAAGGCATTATATAAAGGATGGTGTAATGCACTGTCCTGCGGTGCGTTTTAAAAGAATTTATAACTTTGGAGTGGCAATGCCTGTAAGCCGCAAAAGGGTAAAGCTGCTTAGAGAGTTTAATCCTGATATAATCCATATTCATAATGAATTTGGGATAGGCTTATGGGGGATATCTGCCGCTAAAACACTCAAAAAGCCATTGGTATATACGCTTCATACCATGTACGATGAGTATCTTTATTATATTGCTCCTAGAAAGCTTATCAATTTGGCAAGGAGGTTTTCGCATAAATATACTGGTTACTTTGCAAAACGGGCAGCAGCACTAACTGGACCATCAAAGAAGTGCTCAGAATACTTTTTAAAGTCAGGTATTAGCAAACAGGTGAATGTAATCCCAAACTCAGTAGAATTAGAAAGCTTTCTGCCTGAAAATTTAAAGAAGCTACCCAGTAATGAAATACGTAAAAAATATGGAATAGGGGAGCATATACTACTTACCTGTTTTGTTGGAAGGTTAGGCAAAGAAAAAAGCGTTGATGTTTTATTGGATTACTGGTCAAAAAGTATTACTCCACAAGACAATATAATGCTAATTATAATAGGGGACGGACCCTCAATGATTGAGCTACAAGAGCAGGTACAGGCACTTGGAATTTCGAGTATGGTTGTGTTTGCAGGCAAGGTGCAACACTGCGAGCTACCGCCTTATTATGCAGAATGTGATGCATATATTACAGCGTCCTTGTCCGACACAAATTCTATATCCATGCTTGAGGGCATGGCTGCAGGTTTACCCGTATTTTCAAGGCTGGATAGGCTAAATGAGGATCAGGTAATAGAAAATGAAAATGGTTTTATTTATAGAGATGCGGAGGAAATGGGGCTTAAGCTCAGGCAGTTAAGAGATATGAAAGACAATGATGTGCTTCTATTAAAACAAAGAGTATCTCAGTCAGTTACCAAAAGTGGATGTATAGACCTTGCGACAAATGTTCTCTCAGTCTATAAGGGGATTATAGAGGAAGATACAAGAACAAATGACTAAGCATAATAAAAGTGTAAGTTTATAATTCTTTAGATTTAGCTCTATTAATTTGGAGTGCATAATAAACTTTAAAAAATAAATAGCCAATTAGAACTCCTGTAACGTTTAAAATTATATCATTAGTATCACTTGCTCTAGTCTGTATTGAGGGTAATAATACACCTTGTGAATACTGTAATATCTCTGTTGATAGAGATATTAATAATCCAAAAATAGTTACATCTTTAATCTTTCTAAACTTTTGAGTCCATAATAAAGGTAAAAACACCCCAAATGGTATCGTAAGAATTATGTTGCCAAAGGTATTCTTAATTATCAGCTTTAGAGGCACATTAGATAAAACAGCATCAACTATTGGTTTAATGGGAATTAACTCAATATATGGTTTAATAAAAAATTGTTGCTTCACCCAATATATATTTATTGGAAATAAAGTAATACCAATGTAGCAAAATACATATATAGCAAAAACATTAATTATAAGCTCTCTTTTTAAATTTATTAGCTTATTATTTTTCTTTTTAATTAAAAGTATTACAGTTCTAAATATTAGCCATATAGAGATTATTACAGTAAGCCAATTGATCCTTGAAATAATGAATCCTTGGGGCATAGCAGCTTCCTTTCCCCTATATGTATGGGTTTCGATATATTTCCTATAATTTTTGCACTCTTATTTAAAGTCAAGAAGTATATGTTAAAGGACATATACTTCTTGATACTCAAATATCTCAACTTACAGCTTCTTTCTTTATCCAAAGCAGATGTTTATGCTTCCTTCTTAGCAAGCTCTGATTATTAAAATGCATCCTCAGAGTCTTATTTTTAAGCTCCTTCTGATGAAAGCTCTCGTGCTTCAGCTTCTTTTCTTGCCAATTCAGCCATCTCAGCTGCATTTGGCTTTAATACCATCACTCCATATGGTGGAATGTCTAGGTATAACCTTTGAGGCCTTCCATGTAGCCACTCTTTAACTGGTGTCACAGTAATTTTATCGCTATCACTAGTATAACCACCATACTTTTCATAATTACTGTTTAGAATAACATCGTAGTTGACATCATATGGCGCACCAATTGCATAGCCCTGTCTTCCAATTGGAGTAAAGTTACAAACAAAAATCAGGAAGTCTTTAGGATCCTTCGCTTTTCTAATAAATGAGAAAACACTGCTTTGATTATCATTACAATCAATCCACTCAAAGCCATCATAGCTAAAATCAACTTCATATAGTGATTTTTCTGTAGCATAAAGGTGATTTAAATCCTTTACATAGGTTTGCAGCTTCTTGTGCATATCAAAATCTAGGAGATGCCAATCCAGGCTCTGCTTCTCATTCCACTCAGCAAACTGTCCAAATTCTCCACCCATAAATAGCAGCTTCTTGCCGGGATGGCCATAAGTATAGCCATACGTAGCTCTTAGACCTGCAAACTTCTGCCAGTAATCACCCGGTTGTTTATTGAGCATTGAACACTTACCATGAACTACTTCATCATGTGATAACACCAGCATAAAGTTCTCGTTAAAGGCATACATAAGAGAAAATGTAACCTTGTCGTGGTGGTAACGTCTATATATAGGGTCCATGCTAACATACTTAAGCACGTCGTTCATCCAACCCATATTCCACTTGAATGTGAAGCCTAGACCGCCAGCATAAACAGGCCTTGTAATCATTGGCCAAGCGGAGGATTCTTCGGCAACCATCATTATTCCTTTAAAATAGCTAAATACAGTAGTGTTTAACAACTTTAGGAATTCTAAAGCGTCCAGATTGCAGTTGTCACCGTACTTATTTGGTATCCATTCCCCAGGCTTTTTGGCATAGTCAAGATATAGCATAGATGCAACAGCATCAACTCTTAAGCCATCTATATGATACTTGTCCAACCAGAACACTGCATTGGAAATAAGGAAATTACGAACCTCAAGTCTGCCATGGTTAAATATGTGAGTGCCCCATTCTGGATGTTCACCTTGAAGCGGATTTTCATGTTCATACAGTGCTGTTCCATCAAAACGGGCAAGGCCATGTGCATCTTTTGGAAAGTGCGCTGGAACCCAATCAAGAATTACTCCGATACCATTTTGATGACACTGGTCAACGAAATACATAAAATCCTGTGGCGTTCCATATCTGCTTGTTGCCGCATAATAGCCTGTAACCTGATAGCCCCAAGAACCGTCAAATGGGTGCTCAGTAACTGGTAAAAGCTCTATATGAGTATATCCCATCTCTTTAACATAAGGGATAAGGGTTTTAGCAAGTTCTCTATAGTTTAAAAATATATTATCATTTTCATCAGGTTCAAGTTGAGTGCGCCATGAACCTAAGTGAAGCTCATAAACTGAGACAGGCTGCTCAAAAATATTTCCCTTTTCACGCTTATCCACCCAAGCACTGTCATTCCAAGTATAGCTATCAATATCTGCTACCACTGAAGCAGTTGCTGGTCTGAGCTCAGAAGAGTAAGCATATGGGTCGGACTTTATATATATTTCATTGTTTTTGGTTTTTATTTCAAATTTATAGGTATCTCCAGCTTGAACGAGAGGAATAAAAATCTCCCAAACACCAGAAACACCCAATTGGCGCATTTGGTGTCTTCTACCATCCCATTGGTTAAAGCATCCTACAACGCTTACACGTTTTGCATTTGGTGCCCAAACAGAGAAAAGGGTACCGCTAATGTTGTTAATCGTCATAATATGGGCGCCAAGCTTTTCAAAGATTCTATGATTATTGCCTTGGTTGAAGAGATAGAGATCGTATTCTGATAATACTGGCCAGAAGCTGTATGGATCATATGTTTCAAAATGAGAGCCACACTCAAAGGTTATATTAAGTTTGTACTCAAATATATCTCCCTTATCAGGTATTATTACTTCAAATATCCCTTCAGAATATACTTTTTTCATTAAATAAGAAACGTTTGTTGATGTCTCGATGACGTCTATAGAATGGGCATCGGGATAATAGGCACGTACCACAATGCCGGGGTCTTTACCCTTTTCCTTAATTATGTGCATTCCTAAATACACATGTGGATCTTTACAATTACCCTCAATAATACTTTTAACTAGTGATGCATTTCCTTTTGACATTATTTCTGTTCCTTTCTTTAATATGCATAGACCTCAAATACCGCGTTTAACGCGTTTGATTATTAAATAATCATATATTTTGCAATAGTTTAATCTTATAACATACTTAATATTTTAACAACAAAAAAAAAATAAAAGGTAAGAATTACCTCTTATTGAGTTCTGGTGTAACACCAGATTAAGGAGCTCATTTATTGCAAGTTTTACAACTGGAATTTTCTAATTATGTCATCAAAGTTTTTTGACATTTCATTGAGTTTAGATGTACAGTTTACAACATCTTCATTGGCTGCAAGCTGTTGTTCAATAGCTGCTTGGGCTTGAGTCGAACTACTTGCTAGAGCGGTTGTCATGCCAGATAGGGTATCGTTTGACTTATTTATATGGTCTACTTTTGTTTTAACAGATGTTAATTGTTCATTTATACTAAGAACTTGCTGATTTACAAGAGAATTAGATAAAATTATATCATTGAAGGCAAGCTTCTCCTCATCTATGATTTCTGTAGTTTGTAATATAGCATTTGAACTACGAGTAGTGCCCATTTTCATTTCATGTATTTGAGACTGTATCTGTTTAATCAATACTGAAATTTCGTTTGAAGACTCTTTTGATTGGTTTGCTAGCTTCTTTACTTCATCAGCAACAACCGAAAAGCTTTTTCCCGCTTCGCCTGCACGTGCAGCCTCAATAGCTGCATTAAGTGCAAGAAGATTTGTCTGCTCAGAAATTGCGTTAATAATGTTTACTATTTTACCTATTTTTACCGAATAAGTTTGTAACCCGTCGGTAGTGATATTGAGGTCTGACATCTCCTTACTTACGCTTTGAGTATGTTCAATAACCATCTTAAGCTTTTCTTCTCCTATTATTGCTTTGTCTAGGGCTACCCTGGCACTCGACACTACTTTGCTTGTGTCATCAAATATGGTGCGTAAGGATTCGTTTACAGTACTTACAGAGTTTATTACTCCATTTATTACAACTGCTTGATTATCTGCATTTATAGCATTTCCATCTACAACAGAAGCTAGCTCCTTGTTTGCCTGAAGAGATGCAGTAGATATGCTTTGCAGGGTATTAAAGGTTGAGGATATACTAGTAGCATTTGCAGAAATTATTCCTATTATATCTTTAAGAAACGCTTGCATTGAGTAAAATGCATTTGAAAGAGTAGATATCTCATCCCTGCCAGTACGGTATTGCTCATCTGAGGAAAGGTCACCGTGTGATATTTTTTCACTGACATTAATGAGCTTATTAAGAGGCTTTACAATGCTGTGAGCAACGAGCAAAACAAGAATGGTTCCTAGAATTATAATTATTATTAAAAGAACTATTGATATAAACAATGTTTTTGTATAGCTCTTGTCGATGTCATCTTTAACTGATTTGCTATTTTCTAATTCCGACAGAATTAGTGTTGAGAAATTTTCTTTTATATAATCAGCGTATCTAGCCATAGATTCGTAACTAGCCGCTATAGATACATCTCCTGACTTACTATAATTAAGCAAAGTGTCCGCTTCTGATATAAACTTGTTTACTGTATTTGAAAAGGCTTCTGCGGCAGGTTTGGTTGCGGGATATGCATTGCTATGAATAGTAGCTAAATTGGAAATAGTATCATTTTTAAAAGTGGTAAGCTTTTCTATACTATTACTATCATTTGGATTAGACATTATATTTCTAGCTGACTCTAATGCCTCTAAGGATGAATTAACAATTTTATTTTCAATGGACATGTTATTGATTAGGCCTGTGTATTTATCCATATTTTTGACGTAAACCAACTGCCCAACAATGTTTACAATAATAAGCGCTATTATAGTTGGGAAGAGGCATGCCAAAAGTTTAAACCTAATACTAAAGGTTATACTCTTTTTACTTTTCATATTGCCCCTCCTTTTAGTTAAGTAAATTATACTTTAATCTGTTTTCGTAGCTACTAGCTTATATTGGGCTGCCGGTATATGGCAGCCCGTGCTTAAGTTATCAAAGTAATCTAACCTCAGTTTAGGATTTCTTGCTGAAATTCATATCAAACCAAACTGCCAACAATAGTATTAATCCTTTTACTATATACTGTGCTGCAACATCAGCATTCATCAAACTCATACCATTATCAAGGCTACCCATAACAAGAGCACCAATGATACAGCCATATATTGTACCCGAGCCACCAAGTGTACTAGTGCCGCCAATAACAGCAGATGCAATGGCATCAAGTTCCATGTTAACACCAGCAGAACCCGTTGACGCGTTAAGTCTAGCTGTATAAACTATACCTGCAATAGTTGATAAAAGACCCATTAATACGAAGATACCCAGTGTAACCTTATTAATATTGATACCAGAAAGCTTTGCAGCTTCTTTGTTACCACCAATGGCATAGACATATCTTCCAAAGGTAGTTTTTTCAGCAATTATAGTGAATACAACTATTATTCCAATCAATAATAGAATTGCATAAGGGATACCCATATAACTAGCCATAATTCCTATTACTAAAGCTATTAGAATCGAACCACCAACCATTTTACCAATTTCAAGGGACATCGGAAGAACTTCAAAACCGTATTTTATCCTTGAACGACGTTTATTGATGGTCATAATAAGGAAGCATACGATAAAAAATAGTCCTACTAATACACTTGTATCGTTGAATGCAAAGCTCTCGTTAATTTTTGGTAGATAGCCCTGTCCAATCGCCTTAAATGAGTTGTTCATGGGTCCGACAGAGTTTCCACCTGTAATTGCTATTACACCACCTCTGAAAGCAAGAAATCCAGCGAGTGTTACTATAAAGGCTGGAACCTTACCGTAAGAAATCCAAAAGCCCTGCCAAACACCAAATAAAAGACCGATAGCAAGGGTAATCGCTATTGCCTCAACAGTACTCATACCTTGATTAACCATTAATACTGCAGATATAGCACCTGTTACTCCAACAAAGGAACCTGCTGAAAGGTCGATATGACCTGCCACCATTACAAGAACCATACCACAAGCAACAATGGCTGTTGATGCACATTGTAAAAATAGATTTGATAAATTTCTAGCGGTTATAAAAATGCCACCAGTTACTATTGAAAAAAATGCCCATATTACCAATAGGGCTAATATCATAGCATACTGACGAATATTGCCCTTAAGACCGCCTATCAATATCTGTTTGACTGATTTTGAGCTTATCAATGCATTTTTATTTTCCTCAGCTGCTACATTAATTTGTGCATTACCCATATTACATTCCTCCAGTCGCATAAGTTAATATATTTTCCTGTGTGGCATCCTGCCAACAAAAGTCCTTTGTAAGCTTGCCCTCATGCATTACGAGGATTCTGTCACTCATTCCGAGCACTTCGGGTAATTCAGAAGATATCATTATAATACAAACGCCTTCATCAACCAATTTGTTCATAATATTGTATATCTCAAATTTTGCTCCAACGTCTATGCCTCTTGTGGGTTCGTCCAGTATAAGGACTTTTGGCTTTGTTAGCAGCCATTTTGCTAGAACCACCTTCTGTTGATTTCCACCACTTAAATTACCGCACTTTTGCTCTATAGAGGGAGTTTTTATACGTAGATCTTCAACATACTGATTGGTTCGCTTAATTGCTTCATTGCCATTTATGAGGGATAGTTTGGACATAGCCTCAAGGCTTGATAATGTGGAATTGTTCTTTATGTCCATTCCTAGTACAAGTCCATAACGCTTTCTATCTTCAGATACATAGCTAATACCATGCTTTATGGCTTTCTTAGGATTCTTGATATGAATCGTCTTATTATCAAGCTTAATTTCGCCCGACACATTCAGACCAAAAGCACCAAATATACTCATACAAAGTTCGGTTCTTCCTGCACCCATAAGACCTGCAAGACCCAGTATTTCTCCCTTTCTTATGCAGAAGCTCACATTGTCAATTAACTTTTGGTCTGGAAGTAGAGGATTGTAAACAGTCCAGTTTGAAACCTCCATAACGACTTCGCCTGGAGTATGGGCTTTACGGGGAAAACGCTGAGTTAATTCTCTACCTACCATTTTGGATATGACTATATTTTCTGTTATATCATTTTTGTTTTCTGTACAAATGGTTTTACCATCTCTTAGAATAGTAATTGTGTCAGCGATAGCAAATACCTCATTTAATTTGTGAGAAATATATATACATGTTACACCCTTTGACTTAAGTTCATTCAATATCTGTAACAGATTTTCCGTTTCGGATTCGGTAAGTGCCGCTGATGGTTCATCCAAAATAAGAACCTCAGCATTTTTTGCAATTGCCTTTGCTATTTCTACAAGTTGCTGCTGACCAATACCAAGATTTGATACCTTGGTAAGTGGATTTAGATTTAATCTTACTTCTTTGAGAACCTTTTGAGTCTCTACATATGACTCGTCCCAGTTAATAAAACCCCTACGAACCTTTTCATTGCCAAGAAATATGTTTTCACATATGCTCATTTGCTTAACTAAAGCAAGCTCTTGATAAATAATTGCTATACCAGCATGCTCACTATCTTTTATGCTACTATAATGCTGCTGCTGACCGTTTAGCAATATATCCCCCGTATAAGTACCAGCAGGATAAACACCACTCAAGACCTTCATCAAAGTGGACTTACCAGCTCCATTCTCACCGCATAAGGCATGAATTTCGCCCTTCTTTACTTTAAATGTGACGTTGTCCAATGCTTTAACTCCAGGGAATTCTTTGGTGATATTGTTCATTTCCAAAATATATTCACTCATAATTATTCCACCTTTAAAGTAAATAGGGGAATAACACTAGTGCCATTCCCCTATACTGTTTTTTTACTATGTAAATATTACTTTCCGTAAACATCTTCCTTCTTCAGGTAACCGCCATCGATAAGAATCTTGTCAATATTAGTCTTATCAACTGCTACTGGAGTGAGAAGGATGGAAGGAACGTCTATCTTGTTATTGTTTACCTTCTGGTCTGCGCCTGGGTCTTCACCCTTAGCCATCTTGATAGCTGCTGCTACAGCTGCTTTACCAAGCTCTCTAGTATCCTTATAAACTGTCATTCCCTGAGTACCTTCAACTATTCTCTTTGCAGCTGCGAGCTCTGCATCCTGACCAGTTATTGGCACCTTGCCTGCTAAACCTTGTGCTGCTAAAGCCTGAATACATCCACCAGCAGTACCATCATTAGGAGCTAATACACCCTGGATATCATTCTTGTTAGCTGTAAGAGCATTTTCCATTAACTTCAGCGCGTTGTCTGGCTTCCAGTCAACAACTGGCTGTTCCATAACAACCTTGTAATCTCCGCTGTCAATCTTTGGCTGCAAATACTTAGCTGCGCCCTGCTTGAAGAGCTTTGCGTTGTTATCTGTTGGTGAACCTGACAACCATACTATGTTACCCTTTGGAAGGTTATCAGTGAACCACTTACCTTGTATTTCACCAACTTTAACATTGTCAAAGGACATATATACGTCTACATCAGTACCCATAACCAATCTGTCGTAGGAAATAACCTTTACACCAGCCTTGTGAGCTTTATCAACAATTGAAGCTGATGCAGTTGCATCGTGTGGAGCAAGAATTAGTACGTTTATTCCCTGTGACAATAGATTTTCACACTGTGAATCCTGTTTTGCAGCGTCCATGTTTGCAATCTGAACAGCTATTTCTGCGCCAGCTGCTTTTGCTGCTTCTTCCATTGCAGCTTTGTCTCTAACCCATCTTTCTTCCTGTTGAGTTGGTAGAGAAAGACCAATCTTAATCTTTGATGATGCTGTAGAGCTAGGAGCGACAGAACTGTCAGCACTAGAGCTATCTGAGCTACTTGAGTTACCACAACCTGCAAACAATGATATTGACATTACTCCTGCCAACGCCAATGCTGCCAAACGATGAGATCTCTTCATAATACAATTCCTCCCTTAAAAAAATTGTTATTTACTTACATTTATAGAATACAATTTGTGAACAACTGTTGTCGCTAGAGGTAATTACTAACGTCTTACTTAATTTGCTGTATAAAAAAATATGCTACCAAAAGATAGCATATTTTTATTATTAAAAAAGGTAAGATATCTAATTTAAAGTTGGCCACTGGGACTTAGGAACATTTAGGTAGACGTCCTCCATGCGATGAAACCCTGACTTTATAACGGTATTCATCAAATTATCCTTAGTAACAATTATGGGGGTGATTTTTTCATAAGGTACAGAGTATGTACCATCGTTAATAAAGCTATTAGATTCATAGGTTCCGTTTTCTATTAGGCCAATTGCAACATCTATAGCCTTAGTGGCTAGCTGTTCAATAGGTTTATAAATTGTCACATACTGGGTTCCTTCGGCAACCCTTTGACATCCAGAAATATCCGCATCATGACCACCAACCAAGACACTACCAGCAAGTTGTTTTTCTGCTAAGGCTTCTATCGCAGCGCCGGCGAGATTATCGTTTGCTGCGATAATGGCATTAATATGTTCATTGTTTTGTAGAGCCTTCTCTACAAACTTGAAAGAGTCCTCAGGTCTCCAATCCTCTGCCCAGGTTTCATCTATTAATTTAATTGAATCATTATCTATATAAGGCTGGATTATGTTTTTGATGCCAGTATTGTACATAAAGCTATTATAATCAGTAGGAGCTCCATTTATTATGAGGTAATTCCCACGGGGTACCTTTTTAATAATTGTTGAGGCAATGCCCTCACCCACTAAAATATTGTCAAAGGATATGTAATATTCTACGTTTGCATTTTTAATTAATCTATCGTAGCAGATAACCTTAATTCCTTTCTTTTTAGCAAGCTCAACAGCCTCAATAGATTTATCCGCATCCTGGGGAACAATCATTAGTATATCTATATTTTGGTCAAGCAAGTATTTTACCTGAGATATCTGGTCATCTTGGCTATTATTTGCATTTTGAACTATTACCTCTGCTCCTTTCGCTTTTGCCTTTGCAACAAGGATATCCGTATCCTTCTGCCAACGCTCTTCACGGAGGGTTGCCATAGACAAACCTATTTTTATTTTGGAATCTTTTATGGTATTTGGCCCTAAGTCATTAGTTTCACCACATGAGGCAGTTAATAAAAGCAATGTGGCTAATAGGGAGAGGGATATAATTTTTTGTAATACCCTTCTTTTCATGATACACCATCCTTAACTCTTGAAATAATGCAGTCTCTATATTCAGTTGGCGTAATGCCTACTACCTTTTTAAATATTCTGCTAAAATAATTTGGGTCACCATAGCCTATTTCATAACAAATCTCCTTAACACTCATATTGGAACTCTTAATCAAATCCTTTGCTAAATTTATTCTAAGGTTTGTAAGAAAATCAATAAAGTTTTCTCCTGTTTCATCCTTAAACAGTTTACTGAAATAGTGAGGGCTAATGTTTACATACTGTGATACGTCTTCTAATGTTATATCCTTCCTAAAGTTATCTCGAATATAGTAAATTGCTTTTGTAACTAAAATATTTACCTTCTTTTCTCTGCATTCGTATATACCCTTTGTGACAAATTCAATCTTTTGTGAGCAGCAAAGTTTGAGTTCAGATAGGTTGTTTATTGCTTGCAGCTCGCGGATGCTTTCTATACTATTAACAGATTGCCCACCTATGTTGTATTCGTTTGCTAACCTCATTATAAGTATTATTAACTCAAGCAGCTTTGCTTTAATTTTATCTACATCATTTATATAAGTACACTCAAGCCACTCAAAAATATATTTAAAGGATTGAAGACTAATATCCGTGTCACCAAGGGCAACCTTCTCG
>JAEZFR010000263.1 GCA_023417285.1 Bacillota bacterium | reverse complement strand
GTACTGCTCTTTGGACTGGTAACAATCTTCAGGTTACATTAATGAGCATAAAGCCTGGAGAAGAAATAGGAATGGAACTACACCCTGATATTGATCAATTTTTAAGAATTGAGGAGGGCTCAGGTATAGTAAGAATGGGAAAAAACAGAAATAATCTAAACTTCCAAAGACAATTTGAGGATGGTTACGCAATATTAATACCTGCTGGTACATGGCATAACATAATTAATACCGGTAATGAGCCCATTAAATTGTACTCAATTTATGCGCCACCTAAGCACCCATTTGGTACAGTACATGCTACTAAAGCTGATGCAGAAGCAGCAAAATAAGGTTGAATTAAAATACAATAAAATTGAACTAAAATAAAACTATATTTAAAACTACAATAAAACTTAAATCAATTACAATAAGGCTTAAACCAATTACAATAAGACTTAAATCAATTACAATAAGGCTTAAATCCAAACTAAAAGGGCTTCATACTGTGATATGAAACCCTTTTATATTTCTAAAATAATAATTATTTTTTAGTGTTACAATGGCCTGAGCAGCCGCAGCAGCTAGATCCACAAGAACTTTTGCCCTGCTTTTTCTTTTTTATCATGCTTATAATGATAAGTGCCACAATAACCAATATCACCGCAAGAACAACAATACTCCATATATTAATATCCACTAATCTCACCTACACTTTCTCAATGTTTTGCGTTTTCTAAATTCTCATGCTTGTTTTTTCTGAGTAATAGGTAACCCATTAATGCCAAGAGCCCAAACGCTACCACTGTAAATACACTCAAGCCTCCACCGGAAACCAATAAACCAATCTGGTATACTATCATGGAGATTACATAAGCAAATACGCACATATAACCAATTGCAAATAGTGTCCATTTTCCGCTATTCATCTCACGCCTAATTGCTCCCATCGCTGCAAAGCAAGGCGCACTGAGCAAATTAAATATTAAGAAGGAAAATGCTGATAGTGCTGTGAAATGTGCACCAATTGGAGCGAGCCCATTAAAGGCACCTTCTTCAACTAGAGACAACGCATCACCCGACACACCATATAAAACTCCAAAAACTCCTACAACCTCTTCTTTTGCTACTAAACCCATCAGTGTTGCAACTGTTGATTGCCAGTTTCCAAAACCAAGTGGAGTAAA
Organism: Bacillota bacterium; assembly: GCA_023417285.1. Classification (GTDB taxonomy): domain Bacteria; phylum Bacillota; class Clostridia; order Acetivibrionales; family DSM-1351; genus Ruminiclostridium. The sequence continues at coordinate 8,345 of JAEZFR010000263.1, read as the reverse complement.
TATTGGAGCAACAATACCTCCAAGTACAGCTAAAATACTGAGGTCCATATTCTCTACCATTCCAAAGCTTCCATTGACATAGCCGAAATTAGATAAGAACCAAATTATTATGCTGGCAAGAAGAATAACAGTTCCTGCACGTTTAATAAATGACCAACCTCTTTCCCAAGTACTACGCAATACATTTATTGCTACGGGAAAATGATAAGTAGGAAGTTCCAATACAAAAGGTGCAGGCTTACCAGCAAAAGCCTTGATCTTCTTCAAAATAATACCCGATACAATTACAGCCGCAACCCCAATAAAATAAGCTAATGGAGCGACCCACCAGGCACCCCCGAAAAGAGCACCTGCTATAAGTGCAACTATAGGCATTTTTGCACCACAAGGAATAAATGCTGTTGTCATTATTGTCATTCTACGATCACGTTCCTGCTCAATTGTACGTGAGGCCATAATACCTGGCACGCTGCATCCTGTGCCAATCAACATCGGAATAAAGCTTTTTCCCGATAGACCGAATTTTTTGAATATTCTATCCATAATAAAGGCCACACGTGCCATATATCCGCTTTCCTCGAGCATTGATAACAGAACAAACAAAACCAGCATCTGAGGAACAAAGCCAAGTACCGCTCCTACACCACCAATAATACCGTCCACTACCAGGCCAATGATCCATGCGTCTACACTCAAAGCTTCAAGCCATCCACTAACTGTTGGTAGAATCCATTCTCCAAACAAAGTATCATTCGTAAAGTCAGTTAAAATGGTTCCGACTGTTGTTACTGAAATATAATAAACTATAAACATAATTGCAGCAAAAATAGGTAACGCCAGAAATCTATTTGTGACAATTCTATCTATTTTATCAGAGGTTGTTAGGCTACCAGATGGCTTGCTTTTCTTTATGCTTCTGTCGGTGATTTTACTTATAAAGCTATATCGCTGATTTGTAATTATGCTTTCTGCATCATCATCCAGCTCCTGCTCACACGCTGCAATATGCTCTTCTATGTGAGATATCAGCTCTTTTGACAAACTAAGCTCTTGCGCCACCTTCTCATCACGTTCAAAAAGCTTTATTGCAAACCAACGCAAGTTATTTTTAGGTACATGGTCTTCTATTGATTCTTCTATATGTGCTATTGCGTGCTCAACACTACCCTCAAATACACAAGGTAAGTTTTGGGGTTCCTTTTTAGCTGCTGCTATAGCCATCTGTGCAGCTTCATTGGTACCACTTCCCTTAATGGCAGACATTTCAACTACTTCACAGCCAAGCGCTTGACTCAGCTTAGCAGTGTCAATTTTGTCTCCCTTTTTCTCTATAGCATCCATCATATTTAATGCAACAACTACAGGTATTCCTAGTTCTATAAGTTGAGTGGTCAAATATAGATTTCTTTCAATATTTGTAGCATCGATAATATTTAATATTACATCCGGCTTTTCATTGACCAAATACCCTCTTGCCACTACCTCTTCCAAAGTGTAGGGCGATAACGAATATATGCCTGGTAAATCCTGAATTATTACATCTTTTTGTCCCTTTAGTCTACCTTCTTTTTTTTCAACTGTGACACCAGGCCAGTTTCCAACATACTGTGAGCTGCCAGTTAAAGCATTGAACAGCGTTGTTTTGCCACAGTTGGGGTTACCCGCTAACGCAATCTTAATTTCCATATAAATCTCCCTTCGTTAGTTTCTTAAGTAAGTTAGCCACAACTAACCCACAGTAAAAAATAACAACCATATAAATAAATAACGACCAGATAAAATGATAACGATTATATAATTAAAACGATTATATAATAACGACTATGTGATAACGACTATGTAATAATAACGGCTATATAAAAACGACTATATAGTAATAACGGCTATCGACTATGTAAAAATAATAGCAACTATCGTGCTAAAGTACCTCTATAAACTCTGCCTCCTCTTTCCTAATGGATAACTCGTAGCCTCGCACATTTACCTCAATGGGATCACCTAATGGAGCAACCTTTCTTATCAGAACTTCGGCACCTTTGGTTATTCCCATGTCCATAATCCTTCTCTTTATGGGTCCTTGTCCATGTAGCTTTACAACAACTGTCTTTTCACCTACAGAAATATCCTTTAATGTTTTCATACCTTCCTCCCTTAAACTAATATCCTGCCTGCCATACCTTTATCCAAGGCAATTCTGCTATTCTTAATAGACAAAATCATGTTACCCCCAATTTCTGAAATGACAGTAACTTCTGCTCCAACTACAAACCCGAGCTCAGCTAAATGTAATCTTACCTCATCTTTTCCGGTAATCTTTCTTATGTAATTTCTCTCCCCATTTATAGCCATAGTCAGTGGCATATTAACTCCCCCATTTAAGTTAGTCAAAACTAACTAATATTCAAATAATACGGTTAGCTCTAGCTAACCTATTAATAAAATATTAACAAAGTATAATATTTTTGTCAATACTTTGTCCAATATTATCCTCATCTGACATTACATAAATGCATATCATTGTTAATCTAATCGATACTAACAATAAATATATGAAATTAATATATTGAAATCCAATATCAACCTAATTCAATATCCCATATCAACCTAATGCTATATCTAGTATCATCATTAATACAAATCCTAGAGCAACGCCTATTGTTCCGATATTACTATGCTCACCGTCCTGTGCTTCTGGGATAAGCTCTTCCACCACAACATAAATCATAGCACCAGCAGCAAACGACAGAACGTAGGGAAGTACAGGTGTAATAAACGAAGTAATTAAAATTGTTACTACTGCAGCTACAGGCTCAACAATACCTGAAATCATACCATATCCGAAGGCTTTTTTCTTTGTTAACCCACTTCCCACAAAGGGAACAGAAATAATCGCACCCTCTGGGAAATTTTGAACAGCAATACCGATTGCAAGTGCTAATGCACCCGTAGCGGATATCAATTCTGATCCACTAATTAATCCCGCAATAGTAACTCCAACCGCCATACCCTCTGGAATATTGTGGAGGGTTACCGCAAGAACAAGCATAAACGACTTTCCTAGCTTACTTGGGCGCCCTTCTGGCGAATTTGTATTCAAGTGTAAATGCGGAATTATCATATCTAGCACAAGTAAAAAACCAATTCCAAGTAAAAAACCTACAGAAGCTGGAATCCATGCAATTCCTCCACTTTCCTTAGTCATTTCAATAGATGGAGTTATTAGTGACCATATGGATGCGGCAATCATTACCCCTGCTGCAAAGCCAAGAAGTGATTTTCTGATGCTAGGTTTGAGTTCCCCTTTTATAAAAAATACCATTGCAGCACCTAGTGTTGTACCAACTAGCGGCATTAATAAAGAAATAATTATGTTAAAATTAATACTCATAGTGATATATCTCTCGTTCCATAAATTTTATTTTCGTAAGAAAAGTGTATGATTATATGTATTTCCATAAATAGAGAAAAAAATAATATAACGTCGCAAAATATAATAATATTTTGCGACGTATAAAGTATTTACTTATAGTTTTCTTTTCTAACTTCAAAGAAACTCTTTGGATGAGCACAAACAGGACATACTTCAGGAGCCTTTTTGCCCATTACTAAATGACCACAGTTGCGGCATTCCCACATTGCTTCATCAGCCTTTTCAAATACCTTTTGCATTTCAACATTGCTTAGCAATGCACGATAACGTTCTTCGTGTGATTTTTCAATAGCTGCTACCATTCTGAACTGTTTTGCAAGTGCTGTAAAACCTTCTTCTTCAGCATCCTTTGCAAAATTTTCGTACATATCAGTCCACTCGTAATGTTCGCCCTCTGCTGCATGGAGAAGATTTACTTTTGTATCCCCCAGTTCTCCTAGAGCCTTGAACCAAAGCTTAGCATGTTCCTTTTCATTGTTAGCAGTTTCTTCGAAAATAGCAGCTATCTGTTCATAGCCCTCTTTTTTTGCTACTGAAGCAAAATAAGTGTATTTGTTTCTTGCCATGCTTTCACCAGCAAATGCTGCTTCAAGATTTTTTTCTGTTTTTGTACCCTTAATGTCCATAATGACTCTCCTTTTTAATTAAATATTCAGGCTAACACCTGTAAAAAATATCATAATATCAACTCATTTTACAATTGCAACATGTCCCGCTAAATAGCAACTCATAATCTCTTATCTCAAAACCATCCATAATAGTTTTTTCTAGGTCAATATTAAGAGGTACTTGTATATCATAAACTCTTCCACATTTTGTACACCTAAAATGACTATGTTTTGAAGAATAGAAATCAAACCTATCTGATGCATTTGCTAATGCAATGCGCAATACTTCACCATTTTCAGCTAAAAGATTTAGATTTCTATATACAGTCCCTTTACTAATATGCGGATGCTTTTTTACAACCTCTTCGTAAACCTCGTCAGCACTTGGATGATTCTTGAGATTTTGTACTGCTTCAATGACAAGTTGTTTTTGTATTGTGTTTCTGTATTTCATGATATTTATTCCTTATTGATAATCATTACTAATAAAAATTTACTATATTTTTAAAATGGTGTCAATACAGGAAACTAAAAAACACAATAATAAAAATCCCATATAGAAAACTTTGTCTATACGGGATTATGCATTTTGGTAAAAAAATATCAAAAGAGCTATTAATCAACCATTGTAATTCAAATACAGCTTTATCTTTTCAATCGCTTCTTCACTTATTATATGCTCTATCTTACAGGCATCCGACTCTGCAATATCAGCATCCAATCCTAATGATTTTTTTAGAAACTCAGTAATTAATTTGTGCCTTTGAACAACATTCTCTGCTTTTTCTCTGCCCTCATCGGTCAGTTGGATGTGTCCATTAGTATCTATATTAATTAACTGTTTATCCTTCAAAATGCTCATTGCTCTACTAATACTAGGCTTTGAATAGTTGAGCTCATGCGCTATGTCAATTGACCTAACATTACCTAGTTTCTTTTGAAGCAATAATATTGTTTCAAGATAAGTTTCGCCTGATTCCTTTAGTGCCACTGGTTCCTTCATCTCCACATCAATATCCTGCCTTTCAAATAGAATTCTTTAATCATTATAACATGATTTTCAACTAATATAGATATGTAATAAAAAATTAGTCCTATTATTAATCACCCTAGTTTTGTCTATATATATACAATTAAAAATAGCTATTAATAATGACCCTATTTTGAAGTTATTCCATAATACGCTTTGGCACTTTTTGTGTGAGAAGCGCTATAATATTCAATAACAATCTCAGTATATTTGCTTTCAATAGAAATCATTCGATCACTTTTTTTATCGTAAATGACAGCTGCTTTTAGTTCATATCTCCTATCGTTGTTATCAAAGTATGCCGTGACTTTGGGCATAATATAATTAATAATTTGCTTTACAACAGCTGGGTCCAGCTTTTGAACAAGACAGTTTCCTAAATCATTTATTGTAGCATCAGCATCGTCAATTGATAAAAGTTCTACAAAAAATGTAATGTCCGCAATTTGTTTATCACTATTATTGATTACACTAAGATCGGAATCAGGACATACAAAAGGCCCAACATTTTCTGTTTTACCTGTAAAACCAGATGCACCAACAAGCTTATATGATATATCCTGTCTTTTTATTGTTTGAACAGAAACCTTTTTTGTAACAATATCATAGCTATAGTCACAGTCAAGAGCCGGGCAAAGGCTTGAAATAGGCGCATATAATATTCCGTTTTTTATAACTGGCATAGGGTTCATTTCAACATACAAATCATTTATACGAAAAATAGACTTTCCGATTGTAAACTTAATTTTCTTACTCTTGCTTGTAATAACATACTCTTTATCTTTGCCTTGTGTTAAGGTAGCTCCAATAGCTTCAGCGAAAGCTTTAGCTGGCACCATTATCTCATTATTCTCTCCATAGTATGGTTTGGCTGATCCAGCAAGTGCCTTTCCCTCTACGTAAACGCTCAGCTGCGGTAATGACAAAGGAGCTGCCTTTGACAACAATATCTTATCAGGAACTCTTAATCCCTTCCACCCCTTGATATTACCTGCCCCATCAGAATTTTCACCGGTAAAAACTAATGTACCATCATTTTTTAAGCCAACCGTATAGTATTCTCCTGCAGCTATTTGACGAATATTCTTCCAACCACTTACTTTGAATTGCCCATAATTTCTAAAAGTTTTTGTACCAACACCAACTACAGTTCCATCAGATTTAAGCCCTACAACATGATTATATCCTGAGACCAATTGAACAATATTTTTCCAGCTGGTAAACTTTGATCTATCAATATAATAAGGATCAGTTTCCTCCCCAACAGTAACAATGGTTCCGTCTTTTCTGAGTCCTGCAACAACAGGGCCAATTTTTACAATGTCAACTATGTCGGTCCATATTGAAAAAGCCTTTCTGTAGTCTTTGAGACTGTCTTCTGAGCATCCTGCGGAGTTTATTTTCCCTGCTACATCAATTCCAATAAATAAATCTTCTGAAGCAATAACCTTTTTAATATTCTTCCACTTAGAGATTTCTTCTGATACACCAGATCGGTCTATTCCAACTGATAATACCGTTCCATCACTTTTTAAGCCAAGGAAAGCATCATAGCCGGCAGTAATATCTACTATACCCTTCCAACTAGAAACATCAAGGGCATTCTTTTCAGAGATGACAACAGTACCATCTTTTTTTAGCCCCATTAGATAGGTACCTGTGGATTGTGCAGCTAACTCGACAATATCCTTCCATTTTGATATTTCAGGGGTATTGTCAAACTTAAAATATGTATTTTTTGTGACAGCTACAGTACCATTAGATTTTATTGCAGCAACCTGATTATACAATGATACAAGGTTTGTAGTGGGCTTTTGTATAGCAACTTCTTTTGCTTGTACATCTAACTGCATAGCACATAGTTCAAGACATACCGCTATAATTACAAAAGCCGAAAGAATCTTTTTCATACACAGTCTCCCCGTAATATATGTTATTTAATAATTATAAGTGATGGGTAAACCTTCTCAACTAAAATAATGTTTTTACCACTTCCAAAATACTTTAACATATATTCCCATAAGTTTCAATAATTATCTCCCACTGTGAATGATATAGAACAAGTAAAATATATAATTTATTTTTTACACTAACATCATTAATATTCTTTAATAAATCTTTCTCCCCAACCTGTCAGCAACACCAGTTTTTCTGTAGAAGTATGAGTTAATAACATCTCTCCATTCCTTAGAATGCTCGAGTTGGCCTTGAAGTCTAGCCCGTACATGATTATGCCAATCATCATTAATTTTGCCCTTTACTGATTGCCATTTTGAAATTAGCTCTTCCACCTGCTCTACTCCCTCAAAATGGGTGTTGTAAATGTGCTGAATTAGTGTTTCCCCTGACTTTACGCGGTAGCTATAGGGTACACGATGGAAGAACAACAATAGTTCTTCAGGGCAAGTCTCCATATCCTCATATTGCTTTGCTACCTCTTTATTGTACTGACCTGCAAAACCAGTTCCAGACTTAACACTGCGGTCAATACCAATTGCAGTATGGTCAGCTCTATGGTAGGTCCCCCACTTATCGTACTCATATCCATCAACATTTGGACCGTAGTGGTGGTTTGGATTTACCATCCAGCCAATACCTAAGGGCGAAGTATAATTTTCATATATTCTCCATGAATTAAGCAGCATATCAGATACTGTTTCCACAACGTTGCCGTCATCCGAATATGTCAGCTTAATCCATTCCTCAACTATTTCTGCAGCTGCTATATTTGGGTTCCACAATAATCTCCCATATCCATATAAATTTGACTGAGCAAGCTGTAAGCCAGTCCAGTTTAAATCATCACCAACATTTACTACTGCTGCAACACCGTTAACCCTGCTCTTAACAGTGGAGTTTCCACTTGTAGCACCTGTATCAAAATCCATAATTTCCTTCCACATAGGAATCAGGCAGCATAGATGCCTCTGCTGACCAGTATATTCTTGCGTAATTTGGAGTTCAAGAAAGTTATTCGTTTTATCTAATGCACCAAACAGAGGTGATACTGGTTCTCTAACTTGAAAATCTACTGGCCCATTCTTGATTTGAAGATATACGTTATCTGCAAACTTGCCATCCAGCGGCATAAAATTGTCATAGGCCGCTCTTGCCCTATCTGTAATTGTGTCCCGCCAGTCCTGCTTGCAATTGTATACAAAACATCTCCACACCAAAATTCCACCATGTGGTCTCAGTGCTTCTCCCAACATATTTGCACCATCAGCATGAGTCCTTCCGTAAGTAAAAGGGCCAGGTCTACCCTCTGAATCAGCCT
>JAEZFR010000213.1 GCA_023417285.1 Bacillota bacterium | reverse complement strand
ATTATGCTCACAATTATGTTAGCCGTAGCCATTATATATTTACCCGTCTCAAGTAAGTTAATAGTTTCATAGCTAAATGTCGAAAAGGTAGTTAGTCCTCCTAGAATGCCTACAGTAAGAAACAGTCTTACCTCTGTACTCATCCAATCGTAGGTACTGCTAATGGCCATAAGTATACCTATGAGCAATGCTCCTATAATATTGCATAGTAATGTTCCATATGGAAAAGTACTCCTTATAAACCTAGACATTATAATTGTTATGAGGTACCTTGAGGATGTTCCTATAAACCCTCCTATACCAACTAATAAAACCCTCACCATAGCTGTAAAGTTCCTTTCTTGTTAGGTTGATTAGTTAAAATATCTCTTTCATTATAATACTATCTTTCTTTAATAATGAATATATTTTATATGGGACATATATAAATACTTACAACTAAATGGGTAAAAATCCTTGATTATAGGTTCCCTAGAGTTATATAGAATGGATATGTTCTAATTTAATGCATATGTAACTACATAGAATAGGCGGGAGAAAAACACTATGGAATGCAAATCTAAAATAAACCAAAAAAATTATGAGGCACTAAAGACATACATTTTGGCTGGCATCCCTGTAATTTTTTTTGTTGGGTCAATCTTTCACTTTTTATATCAATGGAGTGGGCATTCAAGTGTAATCGCTATGATATCTCCTGTAAATGAGAGTCCATGGGAACACCTCAAACTGGTATTGTGGCCAACTATACTATGGTGGCTTATAGGCTACTATACAGTAGGCAAAAAAACAAACAGCACACCACAGCTTTTTGCGGTATGCTGCCTTAGTTCATTATTGGTAAGTATGACAACTATTTTGGCATTTTATTATTCCTACACTGGTATATTGGGCATTGAATCGCTGATACTTGATATTTTAGGAATGTTAATAGGTATAATATTAGGGCAGTTAATGGCACTTCATATAGTTAAATACTGCAACCCCAAAAGCTACTGGTTATATATTTCTGTCTTTATCATAGCAGCAATTGTAATAATGTTTGTAATCTTTACTTTCTATCCTCCAAAGCTGCCTGTTTTTGTCCCACCAAACCTATAGTTTTTTTGCGACAAGGCTATACAAAAATAAGGCAAGCACAGTAGTTTTCATCCCAAACTTATAATTATTTTGTGTCAAGGTTTACAAAAGTAAGGAACTTTCCTGTTTTCATCTCACCGAACGTATAATTATTTTCTGCTGTTAATAAGATTATTTATCTTCTCCAATGTTGGTGGATTAAGTGCCAGTGGGAATTTGCTACACACTATACCAGCGGTAGCAGCAGCAAAGCTGACTATATCTTCATCGCTCATACCCTTAAAAACAGCATATACTGCTCCTGCCTTGAAGGTGTCTCCAGCTCCTAAGGTGCTTTCTACCTTGACCTCATAAGGCTTAAAGCTTTTGATTTGTTCACCCCGTCTTCCGAACAGTATTTCTCTGCCCCCAAAGGTAAATATTACTAAACCATTAGAAGCATCCGTATACCTCTTATGCAGAGCTTTTATGTCTTGCCCCTTATAATTATTCTGTATGAATTCATTTGATATAATATTGACTTCTGAATACTTATGTATAACACTTTCTGGTTTACAATCTATTGTCACATACTTTTTATTTAATTCCTTGCACAGCATGGCCACCTGCTCCGACTGTTCCATAAAGAACGGGTCCAAGCCCACAACGCTGCACTCCTCAATATCCGACTTAAGAGGCTGGCTCCATCTCTTGATTTCATCCGAAAAGTATGCCTGAAATGTTCCAAAGCATGTTCTGGTGTGAGCATCAATAAGTATCATGTCCCGTACCCCTTCAAAGGTATCATCATAATACAACCTTGATAAATCAACACCATATCGCTCTTCAAGGAATTCTTTGAGCACAGGCATTGTTTTGGGCCCCTGATAATTACCTGCCAATCTGACACTGCAGCCAAGTGATGATAATACCATCGAGCCTGCACCTGTCTCTCCACCTGGCAGAATAAAGCTCTGCTTTATTTCACCATAGGTATCCAGTTCTGGAAAATCACCCTTTAGAAGATTCATAGTAGAAACCAGTACCATACCATACATATAGATATCTACATTTGACAAGTTAGTCACTTCCTTTTCATAATAATGATTATAGCTTACCATAATTATTTCATAAAAACATCTTTTCTGGAAGATTTTATTAAGTTTTGTAAACACGGGTTTCATCAGTATCAATAATGTATTTAATAAATATTGTTAGGATAAAATATAACCATATTATTGATATTTCGGAGGTAACATAAATCATGTCAGGAAAAATGCACGAATATAATGAAAAGAAGGTCCAACCTAATAGGCCATTAGAAAAAGGTGAGGCAGTTCCCGGTACAGGACATGACACAAAGAAGCTTAAGCAAAAAGGTCAGTAAACCTTAATAATTTGTATCTCAAACTATTAAACAGGAGGAATGTTGGAATATTACAACATTAGAATGTTGAATATACCAACATTGAATGGCTCAATATACTAACATTGAATGCTGAATATACCAACATTCCTCCTCGCAAGAAAATTTACTTCGCAAATCCGTTCAGTGCTTATTTTACTATTTTATCTTGCTCAGTATATTTTCTTGTTCGCTAGGGAACCCTAGGTTCCCTTCGACGAAACATTTCATGTTTCTGAGCACCCTCCTGAAAC
>JAEZFR010000172.1 GCA_023417285.1 Bacillota bacterium | reverse complement strand
TTCATTTTCACATGTAAGACTATTAAAATGCTTTGATACTAAACCCTTAACCACTTCTGTGTTTGGATCATCTGGATTGATATAATTTCCTCCAACGCAAGTACCTATAGAGAAATTATTCTTTAGGACGTCCTTTAATGAAACTATATCCTTCTGATATGACGCAGGCTTTTCAGCTAGACTTGTTACTAACACATCATCAATATAGAATTCAAGGTCTGCTGTTGGTGCCTGGAAATAAACATAGGACTTATCATATTTACCTGCCTGAGTATACTCTGCAGTAATCTGAGTCCACTTGCCACTTGGAATTGAAACCTCAGCAACTTGTGGGTACTGAGTATCTGCTCCTGCTTTTTCATTCTGAACAGATATATTTATTTTTTGATCAGCGCCACTCTTTTGGTAAGCCCATGCTGAGAAAGTGTACTTTGTTCCTGCCTTGAATAATTCTGAAACATCATATTGTGTACCTTGCCAATTTTGAGTTCTTCCAGAAATCTTCAAGCTCTTGCCGGTGTCTCCATGTTTAATTTCTGCAGTTGTTTCAATCTTAGAAACACGTGCCTGCCAGCCGTCTTCACCGTTGTCAAAATTTGAGTTAATAATACTTATGGTCTTAAATGGGTCTTCCCCACCCTCATAGGATACAGTTACATCGTCAACATAGAATTCGGATGCATTTTCACCCTGAATCCAAAAATCACATTTGCCAAGGTCTGCCTCACTAAGCTTAAATGTTCCCTTAAACTCAGTCCATACTCCCGATGCTATTTCCTTTTGGTCATAGATAGCAGCAGTTTGCTTAGTTGTTTCAGCCTGCATTGTTAGTTTTTTTGCACTACCTGAATTCTGCATAACCCATGCTGAAACTGTGAAAGTTCTGTCCTTTACTGCAAGTGACTGCAGATCATAGAATGGACCCTTCCAGCCTTCTCCTACCTCTGAAGCTTTAAGACTCTTGGTACCAGCATGTGCCTTCTCATCTGAGACTGCAACTTTTCCTGCGTTGAATCTTGCAATCCAGTCGCCTAGTTTTCCATCTTCAAAGTCAAACTTCAGTGTCTGAGCGTTGCTCGCATATGTAACCAGGCTACCAGCATTAGTGAATAAAACGCTGCATAACATAGATAACACTAGCAGAGCTGCAACTACTTTTCTGTTTCTTGCCATAAGATTTCCCTCCTGTATAAATATAATCTATCTCGATAATATATATACTATTAATTCCAGGCAAGTCAATTTTAGTTAAAAACATTTCAAAAATTGTTGTCCAAAAAAAAAGCAACAAAAACCTAAATTTTTGTGAATAGTTTCCAAAAATTAGTGTTATTGTTACTCTTTATGTTTTGGTAATAAAGGTGTTTTGAATGTATTAAAGCACGTTGAATAGCTTGTAGAATTATATATTTCCCTTTATCCACCCTAGCTTCATTGGCGCGGGGCGCTCGCAAACGGTCGCTAGCTATACTATTGTTATTGTCATAACTGCTGTGAAAGGCATGCGTTATTTCCAGCACATGACACGCCAGTTGACCGTTTGCCCTGTTTTGTCTACCCTATTTTGTCTGCCCTCTTTGGCCAAATCAATTGCCGAAGTAAGCTTTTATTTTTACATCTCCATAACGTGCATAATGCCCGTTAACGTGCAATATGAAGATATTTAAATTTTCCCTATCAATTCCCTGCAACTATCATTTTTAAGGAATACAGGGATAATTTCAATTGGTGCTGCCACTTTTATACGTTGCCCACCCTCGTATATCTTTCCATCATGGAGAGAGGTCCATTTTGCACCGTTTGGAAGGTATACCTCTCTCTCATATGAGTCCTCGTAAACCATTGGTGCTACAAGCATTTCGCTGCCATACATATATTGATCCTTGAGCTCCCAGCACTCCTTTTCCTGTGGGAATTCATAGAACATTGTTCTTATAACAGGCGTACCTCTTTCATGCGCCTGCTTCATAAGGTACCTTGTATATGGTCTCATTAGCTCACGAAGCTCCATATACTTTGTAAGGATTTTGTAGGCCTCTTCTCCAAAGCTCCAAACCTCGTTATCTCCACCGGTAAACAATGCAGGTCGCCCATCCTTACCATATAATCTTGTAAATGGTGCTCTATCACCATGTAAACGCATTACGGGACAGAAAGTTCCAAACTGGAACCATCTAATTAATAGCTTCCTAAACCCCTCATCTTTTGGATCTCCACCATGAAAACCCCCAATATCAGTTGTCCACCAGGGTATCCCGGCTATCCCCATATTGAGGCCGGCACATATTTGCTTTCTGAAATCCTCATAGCTGGACTTGACGTCCCCTGACCAGACCAGTGCTCCATATTTTTGACTACCTGCCCAAGCACACCTTACAAGGTTAACAATGTTTTTTTGTCCTGCTTCCTCCATTCCATCATAGAAGGTTCTAGAGTATTGCTGTGGATATATATTGCCAATCTGAGCATTAGTCCCCATAAAATATCTGTAGTTGTCAAACTCATATGTAGTGTATTCAGGCTCAGCTTCATCTAGCCAGAATAACTTGATGCCATAATCATAGTAGTTCTTTTTGCACTTATTCCATACATAGTCTCGTGCTGCCGGGTTAGTTGCATCATAAAATACACTATCCTGATCAAAAAATTGCATGCATACATTCACTCCCATTTCAGGCTTTATGAGCAAACCGTCCTGCCTCATTTCTTCAAAGTTCTCGCTCTTTACATCAATCTGAGGCCATATAGATACCATCAGCTCAATTCCCATTTCCTTTAACTCTTTGACCATTGCAGCGGGGTCTGGGAAAAACTCATCATCAAATCTGAAGTCTCCCATCTTTGGCCAATGAAAAAAGTCACACACAATAACATCTATGGGAAGATTTCGCCTTTTGTATTCTCTTGCCACTTCTAGCAACTGCTCCTGATTGTAATAGCGAAGCTTGCACTGCCAGAAACCCAGTCCGTACTCAGGCATCATTGGCACCTTGCCTGTTGCATTTGCATATGCTTCTTCTATTTCAGCAGGAGTATCTCCAGCAGTAATCCAGTAGTCCATCTGTTTAGTGCTTTCTGCATACCACTCAGTCTTGTTTTTTGCAAAATTCACCTTCCCGATAGCTGGATTGTGCCACAAAAAGCCATAGCCCTTATCAGACATTACAAACGGTACACTTGCCTGAGAATTTCTATGTGCCAATTCCAGACTGCAGTTTTTGATGTTTATTATTTCCTGCTGATACTGCCCCATTCCGTATAGCTTCTCATTTTCGTCCGATTCAAAGGTCACAGTAAGCCTGTAGTCACCGCCTATAATGGGCTTGAACTTTCTGGCATATAGATTTAGCGCACCATGCCAAGCACACTCTTCTAGTAAAAGCTCGTCCTTCTGATTGTAATAGCTTATAGTCAGCCCTTTGGACCACTCCTCATAACATATCACAGCCTTAATCTTTCCATTTATAATAGTTGCAGTATTCTCACCAATGGTAATATCCCCACAACAAAAGCTATTTTTGGGAAGCAGCGCAAAATTCGTATTATATACCTCTCCCATAGGTACTGATCTTACTCTTAAGCTATTGTCTCCCCAAGGCTCTATCACAAGCTTTTCTCCCTTTGTTCGGCAAACCAGCATATCGTTGTATATACTGAACATACTCATATTTCTGCCCCCCTGCTAGATAATATAAATAATCATTTATATTAATTTTATGATTTGTGTTCTAGATAATAGCTTTTCTTGATATTTCATTTTATAATGACATTATTATTGTTTATATATTATTATAATGACTCAACACTAATAATACTTTCACAATACTAGCTATTTATAACACTATTCTGACATGGAGGGTTAAACCATGGATAAGAGCATGCTAAAGGAAAATATTCGTCATGGAGATGATATGCTTCCGTTTGCTATTTACCACGTTAATGCAACATCGCCAAATTCCCTTTACTATCATTGGCATGATGAAATGGAGTTTATTATAATCACAGGTGGATCGACAACTCTCCAGGTGGACAGTACA
>JAEZFR010000157.1 GCA_023417285.1 Bacillota bacterium | reverse complement strand
TTGCCCACAGAGCGCTCTATTGATTTGGGTTCCACAAGACGCACCTTAGCATCTATCTGGAGTACTATCTTTAGCTTGTGACGTATACTCTTTTCAAGCTTTTCTAGTTCACTAAAGCTCTCAAGTAATCTGCCATCAATTAGTTCTACTCTGACTTCAATATCGTCCATATATCCTTTTTTTGATACATATATCTGATAATGAGGGCCTATTCCCTCCATGCCAACGAGTACGCTCTCTATCTGAGATGGGAATACGTTGACACCTCTTATAATAAGCATGTCATCAGTTCTACCGAGTACCTTGTTCATTCTGATGGAATTCCTTCCACACTTACAGGTTTCAGGATTCAGTATGGTGATATCCTTTGTTCTGTAACGAAGCATTGGAATTCCTTCCTTTGTAAGGGTAGTAAAAACAATCTCACCCTTCTCTCCATAAGGAAGAGCTTCACCTGTGTCAGGATTAATTATCTCAGGATAGAAATGGTCTTCATTTATATGCATTCCGCACTGGCAGTAGCACTCGCCTGATACACCAGGGCCTTGTATTTCACTAAGTCCGTAGTTTTCAGTAGCCAATATGCCCCAGCGTTTTTCTATCTCAGCTCTCATTTCAGGTGTATGACCTTCTCCGCCAAACAGACCAAGTCGCAATTTCAGCTTGCTCATGTCTACACCCAATTCTTCTGCAGTTTCTGCTAAATACAGAGCATACGATGGTGTTCCCACCATAATAGTTGTACCAAAATCCTGCATCATCATGAGTTGTCTTTCTGAGTTGCCACTCGAAGCAGGAACAACTGTTGCGCCTAGTCTCTCCAGTCCATAATGCAGACCGAAGCCTCCTGTAAACATACCATAACCAAATACAATCTGCGCAACATCTTCCTCTCTAGCTCCAGCAGCCATAGCAAGCCTTGCAATATTTTCTGTCCAAATCTCCATATCATTCTTGGTATATCCAACAACAATTGGCTTTCCGGTCGTTCCAGAGGAAGCATGAAGCCTTACTATTTCTTTGAGAGGAACTGCAAAAAGTCCATATGGATAATTGTCTCGTAAGTCATTCTTTGTGGTAAATGGAATTTTCTCAATATCCTTTAGTGTTTGGATGTGCTCAGGCTTTAGGCCTATCTCATCAAACTTCCTCTTATACATAGGAACTTTATCATAAGCTCTCGCTACGGCAGTCTTTAGCCTCTCCAACTGAAGTGCTTGCATATCCTTTCTCGACATGCATTCAACCTGAGTATTCCAAATCATTTTAATTCCCCCTATAATCGATAAGTATTGGTAGCATAAATAATGTATTTAATAGTTTGATGGTATCTAAACATGATGCTAATTTAATTGTTTAAAACATATACTAAAATGATATTTTTTATTTAATAGTATCTATAGCATAAAGCTGTATTCATTATAAATCGTGTATCTAGTTGTTTAATAGAAACTATAGCATAAATCGTGTATCCAATTGTTTAATAGAAACTATAGCATAAATCCTGTATTTAATAGTATTAATGCATATATCGCAGTTACCGAGGTTAGTATTATTGAAAATACAAATGCAACCCTGATTACCTTATTCTCTTCACCAAGCTTGTCGATAGAAGCAGCTGCATTCTGAAGCTTTGCTGGCGAAATTACACTAGCTAGTCCCCCACCAAATGCCAATGCAGCAGTTATAATGAGGATACCTGTTAGATCGTATTTTAATTGTTCAGCAGTCAGTATAGCGTACTTTCCAAACATACCGATGGTTGAAGCCTCACTTCCAGTTATAAAACCACCAAATAAGCCAATTACACTAGCAGCCGCACCATATGCCTGTTGGAACAGATCTGAAGACTTATCAGCAAGAACTTTAACCATATTCATGCCTTCTTCAAACTTCTTAGTAACCATGTTAAATCCAGACATATTCATTATTTCTCCAACTGCAAAGAAAATAGCAGCTGCAAAAACAGGTCTTGGAGCTCTCTTCCACCACACCTTCACAGTTTCCTTTAGTTGTGAAGACTTTGGTCTCATAATAAGCATTGAAACAATAGTACTAATAAAAATCCAGGTATATGCATTCCATAAAAATCTAGTATTAATAGGTGATCCATCGGCAGCTAAGCCATTTATAGGCATTAGCATATTATAATAAAACTGATCGAAGAATCCTAAGTTTACTACCAAAACCATGACTAATAATAGTCCCCATGGTGTAAGCGCTTTCCACAAGGGATATTGCTTCTCGTACTCTAGTTCTTCCTTGGTGAGCTTACTTTTATCAATAACCTTTTTGCCTGTAAGCTTAAGGAATAACGACATAACAAGTATTACTGCTAAGCCGCAGAATATACCAGTCAATACTACTAGCTTATCTACTCTGTTTGTGAAATAAGCTACCACAGCTATAACTAAACCAGTAACAATAACTGGCAGCCACCCCTCTTTAATTGCCTTGCCCTTTCCAACTATCCAGAGCATGCAGAAACCAATAAGAGTTGAAACCAGAGGCAAGAACATATAGAAAACAGAGCCCGCATCAGACAGTGTAACATTTGCTCCAGGCATAACCTTGTTTGCTAAATCAACAAATACGACAATAGGTGCACCAAGCAGTGCGTATGTACAAAGAGAATCATATCCAATTGCCGGAAGTGCAATAGCAACATATGTAGAGTAGCCCATCGCTATAAGAATAGGCGGAAGAAGCGAAACAGGTGTCGCACCAACAGATACCATCAGAGTGCCAAAGCCTATATTTATCAACATAATTTGCACAGCTCTGTTATCGCTTGCAATGGTTTTGATAAAAATAATTATACGCTTAAGTGCACCAGATTTCTCCATGTATGCCATCTGTAAAAGCGATGTAGCTACAATTAATGACACGGAAAATGATTTTATTAATCCAGAGAAAGTTGACCTAATAATTACCTCAAATGAGGTTCTGAAAAAGATAAATGCAATGACCGAAACACATATCCAACCAACAATGCCTGTTGTGTCAGCTGGTTTCTTAAAGATAACAAGCATAATGACTATTACCGCAATAGGTAACAGCGTTAATAAAAACTCTGCCATACTAACCGTCCTCCAAATTTGTTTTTTAACTTAAATACCCATTCTACACGAACAATTTTGCCTACGATTTCTATTGTAATACAAACAATTTGAAAAATAAAGCTTATTTTGTTATATTGTAATACCTTTCAAATAATTTGTAATATCTAAAGGTCTCTTCTCCATATTTTTGTTTGGTTTTTATTGGACCAATAGTGTATTTAATTGGTGATTGGTTATACTCCTGAAAAATATGCTTAATTTTATTATCATCAAGTGATTGTATATCAACATCTTTTTTTCCTGTAATCTGGATTGCTCTTGCCTTTAACTGCATAGCACAGAAGTAAACCGAATGGTTTATGTCTTTTAGTTCATCTCTTATCTGGTCCTCATTCTGAAATGCAATTACCGAATTAATACCATGAACATACAAATCATTTCTCTTTGCATTGTTTACTCCTATTTGAGATATTCCAATGGTATCTCCTCCAATGATATCCATTCCATCAAGGAGGTCTTCTTGCCCCATAAACATTATTTCACGAAAAAGAGTAGCAGCAATCATTGACTTTGGAATATCATGAGCTTCTGAAACAGAAGTAATTTTTTCTTCCAGAGAACGTATTATACTAATAGCATCATCAAAGCTGAATATATAGTATTTATTTAATACAGTATTTCTATATGAATCTTCATATATTATAGATTTTAATTGCTTCAATACTTCTTCTTTTATTTGCGCATTAGCAATGCTGTTCTCAATGTCGTTATTATGCGTTATGTTATTTTTATCACTATTGGTTGAACCGTAATCTACATTGGTAAAGTTACTTTCTATATTTACTCCTTTGTCATCACGCGGTTCAATATTTAGTACAATCTTCTTCTTTGCGTCATTAATTTTTTGTGAAAGTGCAAATGATTCATTAAACCCTGCAAAACTAAGCATTATATAAAAAACAGCTAATATAATAGAACTTCTTTTTAAAAGCTTATATATTTTCATTTTTGTAATTGTCCTCATTAAGTTTATTAACAGCCTATACAAAAGGCCGTATTTATAACACTTAATAAGTTATACAAATAATAAGGCTAAAAGTCAATTCAAAAAGTTACCAAATAAAAAACCTCAAATGCCGGTATTTTTGTTACGTTGTTTTATTCTAATATCTTTTTAAAATAATCTGTTTCCAAAATCTTTGCTGATAGTTTTAGCTTAGAGTCTACCAGCTTATTAACAGTTGAAACATAGTCTTTATCTAAACTCTCACCGCTGAAGGTATTCAGCTTTCGAGTAATACTGTTATACATTGCCAAATCAGTAATCCAACTTTTATTATTAAAAACAACCAAAGCTTTATTATTAGATAAAATATCTTTTCCCATTAACAGCCTAGAATCGTATTTTAACCCAAAAAGATTGGAAATGGTCGGTGCTATATCCACGCTAGAACAATTCTTATCTACTATAACCGGGGTCATACCCTTTTTCCAGAGTATAAAACTGCTCTTGTACAACTCAAAGTTGCTCTCAACCTCATGACCTGCTAATTCATCAATATACTTTTTCTCCAAACCATATGGGTAATGATCAGGACTAATTGCTATTACGGTATTTTCTAGAATACCTTGGGATTTTAGGCTATCCACAAGGTGCTTCATGGCAAACTCCAGCTCCATATTGCATGCAATATATGCCTTAGCGCTATCAGATAGCTGCAAATGCTCAACATATTGCTTGTTTTTTCTTGCCATTTGATTTCCTTCAAATGTATAGTTCATATG
>JAEZFR010000143.1 GCA_023417285.1 Bacillota bacterium | reverse complement strand
CGTCTGTTTAGAACATTATAACATATAATATATCAAACAGATAGCGCTCCACCATTAGAAAATGATGACAGTAACAGGGTTATTAACCATGTAACCAGGAAAAAACAAATTGGGTTGCTTTTCCTTCGGCAACTTTTCCTTTCAAAGCAATTCGTAAGACCCCAAAATCTTCATTGCTTCTACTAATAAAAATCGCACCTCTACCTTAGTCTATTCATTTTTTATAATAATAACATTGTAAATTATTTGTGTCAATTGTTTTAACTGAATTATCCATATCCTATGCTTCATATTAAAAAAATGTTACAGATGCTTTTAAATAAAGGACTTGAAATACTTGTTGTCGAATTTGAGGGAGAAATCAAATTATGGGAGAGTATATACTTATGAAAAAATTATGCTTCAGTGCGGGCATATTGTTAATGTCTATTTTTGCTTTTTCTTTATTTTCAGTAATGCCCGTTAATGCAGAAACAAACACCACAAACACACCAAACACAAACAACATAACAAACACAGCAATAACAACATCAACTGTAACAGGTAAAATAGTTAAAATAGGATTGTACTATAGCTCTAGCGCTCAAGCGCAGATAGATATTTCAGCTGATCAAGGTGTAGCATTCAGTTCATTTAACACTAAGACAAGTGAATACACAAGTGTTTATAATTTTACAAAAAACGAGATTGTTACAGTCAAAAAGGATACGATGCTTCATATTAAGGTTGGTGCTTCATATGGTGACTACCAATCAGCAATGACTGCAGTAAATACATACATGGGTAATGGTGTTATAGCTTATCCAGTATTTACTGATACCGGCTGGCAGGTGTGGAGTGGATTCTATGCAAATCAGGGCGAGGTAGATACGGCGCTTGCTGACATTAAGGCAAAGACAGCTACTGACTGTTCTGTTGTTTCAGTATCACCTTCTAGAATTTATGCACAGGATAAATCCTCACATGTATTGTTTATGTATGCTTCGGATGTAGCATATCTTAGAGGAAAGTCGCTTTCAACTGCAAATCCAGCGCCAATAAAGATTGGAAAGTCAAATTATCGTGGAGAAGTTGAATTCCAGAGACGTACAAACAGCGACATGACCATCATTAATGTACTTCCTATGGAACACTATCTGTATGGTGTAGTTCCAAATGAAATTGAGGGTAGCGCAAATATCGAGGCAGTCAAAGCACAGGCAGTAGCTGCTAGAACATATACCTATTATAATACCCAAAGTGGAAGCAAGCATGCTTCACTTGGCTTTGATCTTTGTAATACTACATGCTGCCATGTGTATAGAGGGTATGATTCAGAATTTTCAAATTCCAACAAAGCTGTTGATGCAACAGCAGACGTGGTTGTTAAATATCACGGAAAGCTAGCCCAGACTGTATACTTTGCTTCAAGCGGTGGTAAAACTGAAGATGCCGCGAATGTGTGGGGATTTGATATATCCTATCTGCGAGGTGTCGAAGACAAATATGAGTCTGGGAAATCATATAATTATAATTGGACAAAGACCTTTACAATAGATGAACTTACACAGAAATTTGCCTCAAAAAATATAGGAACTGTTACAGGTATTGAAGTTACAAAGCATTCAAGCACAGGTAGAGCAACAGAAGTGGTTGTGAAAGGAACACTTAAGCCAGAAGGCATTACCTATAAGTTGAGCGGAACCAGTAGCTTTCTGTCATTGCCAAGTCAATGGTATACTATTTCTACAAGTTCCGATATCTCAATCACAACACCAAGTCAAATTATTAACACTCAAATAAATAATTTGAGCATTATTTCAGTTGGTGGCAGTGTTATACAGAGTGCGGGAACAACCATTGATGTTATAAGTGCTGATGGTTCAAAGCAATCCTTGTCTTCGAATGCTGGGCAGTATGTTTTTACTGGTAAAGGTTGGGGACATTCTGTAGGAATGAGCCAGGAAGGTGCCAAGGGCATGGCAAATGCAGGATACACATTTGACCAGATTCTGACACACTATTATCAGGGAACAACTGTTGAACACAGATAGAATTATATTGAACTAAAAGAGAAATAGTACTAATATGTAAATAGTAGTGTATTTATTTTTAAACAAAGGGGATTAATACCATGCTATTTACTAAGGAAACAATTGATAATATTGATACTATTTTTCAACAGGCGTATGATGACGGAAGAGATAGTTTATATGAGTTTGAGGTATACAAGGTACTAGAGTATATCGGTATTTCTGTTCCCAAGTTTATCTTTGTAAATAATCCAGAGCAACTAAATGAAGAAGAATTAAAGTTAATGGGTCGTGAGGTAATGGTAAAAATCGTTTCACCACAGATAGCCCACAAGCAAAAGCTTGGTGGCGTCAAACGAGTTACCAATCACGACCCTTTATTTGTTCAATATATAATGACGAGGATGAAGCAGGAGGTACTGTCACATTTTGATAGCAGCAATCTACCTGATATTAAAGGCTTTCTGATTGTTGAGGTAATTCCGTTTTCACAGGGGCTTGGTTATGAGGTTTTATTTGGGCTCAAGGAGGATGCTGCTTTTGGGCCTGTTCTTACATTGAGCAAGGGTGGAGATGATGCTGAGTTCTTTGCAAAATACTTTGACCCCGCGAATCTATTCTTGCCACCATTAGAATTAAATGATACTAGAGAGTTGGTGTGCTCTCTTAAAATACGTCACAAATTCAGTCAGCTAGGACACCCTGAGTATGTTGAGTATATGGCCCAGGCAGGCTATTTATTGAGCAGGCTTGCATATGAGTATTCTTTTGTAAATAAAAACAACAGCAGATTTATTATTAAGGAAATGGATATAAACCCTGTAGTCATAACTAAAGATAGCAGATTTGTAGCAATTGACGGATTTGCAAGGTTTATTCCTGTTAATGACCCTTCTTATAAGGGTGCTCAGACAGTGAAAACTCAAAATCTGCAAAGCTTTTTTAAACCCAATGGTATTGCCGTTATTGGAGTTTCTGCCGATTGGGATAAATACAGCTTAGGCAGAGAAATAGCATGTTTATTACATGATTTGGGCAGGGAGGACATATATTTTGTCAATAACAAGGGGGGAAGCATTACCTTCCATGATAAAGAATATACACTTTATCCTACTATTGAGGACGTGCCCCAAAAAGTGGAGCTTGCAGTATATGCTGCATCTGCAAAATTTACAATAGACTTTTTTAGACAACTTAAAACGCAGTGTCCAAAGTCGGTAATTTTAATTTCAGGCATACCTAGTGACACCAAATACAGTGACTTTTCTTCTTTATTAAGCGAGGTTGTTCCAGAGGGGTGCAGGGTTGTCGGACCAAATTGTATGGGGGTATTCTATGCACCTGACAAAAATACAAAGGGTATAAACACCTTGTTTTTGAACGAGGAGAGATTAAATATAAAATACTGTGATATGAGTAATACCGTTTTCCTCACGCAAAGCGGTGCTTTAGCGGTTACTGCCATTGACAAGTTCCAACACGCAAGAGTATTCAAATCAATAGTTAGCTTTGGAAATAAGTATGATGTCAAGGTAACAGATTTGATGGAGTATTTCAGTAATGATACAACAGTAGATGTAATATCAATCTATCTTGAAGGTCTGGATTATGGTGAAGGAAGGGACTTTTTTGAGCTGGCAAAGAACATTAATAAACCAATCATAGCCTATAAATCAGGAAAGACAGAGGCTGGGGCAAAAGCTGCGGCATCGCACACAGCATCGCTTTCAGGAAGCTATGATGTTTTTAAGGCCGCTTGTGAACAAGCTGGTGTTATACTTTCCGAAAAAATAGAAGACCAGTACGATTTTATTAAAGCCTTTTCTTTGTTAGCAAAGAAGGTACCAAAAGGAAACAGAGTAGCAGGAGTTGTAAATGCTGGTTTTGAATCAACGGTAGGAGCTGATGAACTCAAGGTATTAACGCAGGCACAGCTCAGCCCAAGTACAATTGAATATCTTAACACAATTAATTCTCATGGCCTGGTAGATACACATTCTCCATTTCTTGATCTGACTCCTATGGCAGATGACAAAATGTATGCTGATTATACCGAAGCTGTTCTTAAGGATGATAATGTGGACTGTGTTTTTGTATCTGTAGTGCCTCATGCTATAGCGCTGAAGACTACCCCTGATACCTGCCATGATGAAGGTAGTCTGGCAAAAAGCTTGATTGCTTTAAATAAGAAATACAATAAACCCATTATCGTTTCAGTAAATGCCGGACAGTATTATCAGGAGTTTGTTACCCTTATGGAGAAGAATGGGTTGCCTGTATATACCGATATCAGGTCGTGTATAAAGTCTTTGGATAGA
The DNA here is from genome assembly GCA_023417285.1 of Bacillota bacterium. Lineage (GTDB taxonomy): Bacteria > Bacillota > Clostridia > Acetivibrionales > DSM-1351 > Ruminiclostridium. Next base: position 14,502 of record JAEZFR010000143.1, on the reverse strand, counting down.
TTTGTTGAGTACCACATCGGGAGACAGGACTGTAAGCTGTGAAGGTAAATAGATTGGAGATAACTTTATATATTTCTATGGGAGGCCATACGCTTAGGTATTGTTCAAAAAATGTTATTATACGGTGTTATGATAACTAAAAATTAAAACAAGGGGATGCCATACTAGATTAAGTATAGCGTCCCCTTACTTTTAAGACTAATTTATATCAATACTCAGTGTATTTGATATATAAGAACATTATTTGAAAAACTCATTATAGAGTCTCAATGTATTTGATTCTTATTTAAAAAATTCATTATAGAGTGCAACGACAGCTTCAGATGCTTTTGACTGCTTAACAGCAAACATCATTGTTATTTCGGAAGAACCCTGATTAATCATTTCTAAGCTGATGGAAGTCTTTGCGATAGCTGTTGTAGCTCTAGAAGCAGTGCCAACGGCATTTTTCATACCCTCACCAACTATTATTATTAGGGCCAAATCATGATCTACAGAAATATCATCAACATGTAATTCATTTTTGATTCTTTCAATAATCTTATCTTCCATACCTTCTTTGAGCTGATTCTGCTTTAGAATGATAGAAATATTATCAATACCTGATGGTGTATGCTCGTAAGAAATGCCTTCATCTTCAAGTATTTGAAGAAGCTTTCTGCCAAAGCCTATTTCTCTGTTCATAAGGAATTTGCTAAGATAGATACAGCAGAAACCTGAATCACTTGCTACTCCCACGACCTTGTTTGGTTCAAACTCTCTTGTCAGAGAAATCTTTGTGCCAGGAGCTGAAGGATTGTTTGTGTTTTTAATGCAAACAGGTACACCTGCACGGAAAACAGGCACCAAAGTTTCTTCATGCAACACTGAGAAGCCAGCATATGAAAGCTCTCTCATCTCTCTATAAGTAAGCTCTGGTATAGCCTGTGGATTTTTAATTATATTTGGATTTGCAGCATAAACCGAGTCAACATCAGTAAAATTCTCATATAAATCTACTTTTAAAGCAGCTGCTAGGATGGAGCCTGTAATATCAGAACCTCCTCTTGGGAAAGTAGCTACACTTCCTTCACGAGTATATCCAAAGAAGCCAGGGAAGATAAGTATTCCTTCCATATCTTTTAGAGCTTTAAGGTTTTCATATGATTCAGGAAGAACCTGAGCATTACCAAATTCGCTGCTAAGGAGTAAGCCGATTTTTTTGGGGCATATGTAATGCGCATTTTCTCCTATGCTTTGTAAATATGCAGCTACAAGCTTTGCACTGTTGTCTTCGCCTGATGCCTTCATCGCATCCATAAACATTCCCTGATGAGAGGTATCAAGTTTTAACCTGTTTTCAAGATCTGTTCTAATCATATCAACTATTTCATTGCCAAGACCAAGTTCTTTTGCTATTTCCTCATATCTTGCCACTACTGCATCTAGCTCGGCCTTTGCACTTCCGTCCTTGAGCTGCTTGTTTGCACATGCAATTAATAGGTCTGTAACCTTTGTATCTTCCTTATCTCTTTTTCCCGGAGCAGAGACAACAACTACACGTCTATCTCTGTCTGCAAGTACTATTTCACAAACCTTCTTTATCTGTTCGGCATTAGCCAGGGAAGTACCACCAAATTTTGCAACTTTCATTAATACAATCCTCCATCTCTATTAACTTAATAAAATATATAATCACTATATTAAATACATCTCATAAATTATACAAAATCTTACCGTTCATATCAATAACATAATAATATTAAATATGATACTGAAGCGACATTTTTTTTAGTTGTTTTGCTATATAATTTTTTTTGTGTTTTGCAGGAATTAAGTTTAGACCTTTCATTTTCTTGTATCATAAGCTATTTTACTCTTATTTAGGAGGCATGAAAATATTGTAATATAAATGAGTTTAATGTATGATATGTAGTGGTTATTTAATAAGTTTTTTGCGCACAATAACTAATATTTGAAGCGTTTGCTAAAATTGGAGGTTCACTGTATTGAATCTTAAAGATTTTGATTTTTATTTACCAGAAGAATTAATTGCTCAACACCCTATGGATAAAAGAGATATGTCCAGATTGTTGGTTTTGGATAAAAAAACCGGGGAACTTGAGCATAAAATTTTTAAGGATATATTGGAATATTTAAACCAGGGGGATTGTCTTGTACTCAATGATACTAAGGTTATTCCTGCTCGCTTAATAGGAGAAAAAGAAGGTTCAGGTGGAAAAATTGAGTTTGTTCTTCTCAAGAGAATTGAGCAAGATGACTGGGAGGTAATTTTAAGACCAGGTAAAAAGGCTAAGCCAGGTGCCAGATTTGTTTTTGGCAATGGCATACTGACAGCTGAAATAATAGATATTCTTGATGAAGGCAACAGAAGGGTACGATTCTACTATGATGGGGTATTTGAACAAATACTTGATAAAGTAGGTATGATGCCATTACCTCCTTATATAACTGAAAAGCTAGAGGATAAGGCTAGATACCAAACTGTTTATGCTAAATATAACGGTTCGGCTGCTGCGCCAACTGCGGGCTTACATTTTACAAATGAGCTTCTTGAACAAATTAGGGCAAAGGGCGTTAATATTGCTTACGTTACTTTGCATGTTGGGCTTGGCACTTTTAGACCTGTTAAGGTTACAAATATTGAAGAGCATAAGATGCATTCTGAGTTTTATACCATTAGCCAGCATACTTGTGATATTATTAATGAAACAAAAAACAGAGGAAATAATGTTATTGCTGTTGGTACAACAAGCTGTAGAGTGCTGGAGACAGCTGGTAAATCAGGTGCTTTGTCTGAACAGTCAGGCAATACAGATATATTTATTTATCCTGGATACAAGTTTAGAATAATAGATAAGCTAATTACAAACTTTCACCTTCCTGAGTCTACATTAATAATGCTAGTAAGTGCACTGGCGGGTAGGGAGAACGTGCTAAATGCATATAATACCGCTGTTAAAGAGAGATATAGATTTTTCAGCTTTGGGGATGCTATGTTTATAAAATAACACTTTAGTAGTACTATGAACAGACAATACTATGAGCAGACAATACTATGAACAGACAATAATATGAACAGACAATAATATGGACAGACAAACAAATGGGATGAGAACTTTTAAAAACACTAAACCAGTTATTAGATATAAAAGCAGTTAAATAGTAACAATAACTATTAATACTGAAAGGAAGAAATAAAATGGCGGCAGTAACTTATGAATTAATAAAAACCTGCAAGCAGACAGGGGCTAGACTTGGGATAGTGCATACACCACATGGCTCCTTTGAGACACCGGTTTTTATGCCGGTTGGGACTTTGGCAACTGTAAAAGGAATGTCACCTGAGGAATTAAAGGAAATTGATGCAAAAATTATTCTGAGCAACACCTACCATTGCTATCTCAGACCGGGTCAGGACATTGTCAAGCAGGCAGGGGGACTTCATGGCTTTATGAACTGGGACAGGCCTATACTCACAGATAGCGGAGGATTTCAGGTGTTCAGCTTAAGTGGGTTAAGAAAGATAACCGAAGAAGGCGTTACCTTCAGATCCCATATAGATGGTTCAAAGCACTTCTTTTCTCCTGAATCTGTTATGGGTATAGAAAATGATTTAGGTGCTGACATTATAATGGCTTTTGATGAGTGTGCTCCATATCCTGCAGAATATGACTATGTAAAAAAGTCTATGGAAATGACCACTCGTTGGGCAAAAAGGTGCAAGGCTGCTCATCATAATACTGAGAAGCAAGCTCTTTTTGGCATTGTTCAAGGTGGAATGTATAAGGATTTGAGAATAGAAAGCGCACATCAGATTATGGATATTGACTTTCCGGGTTATGCGATTGGGGGCTTGAGCGTTGGGGAACCAGCACATCTAATGTATGAAATGCTAGAAGTGACTGCTCCTTTACTGCCAGAGAATAAACCTAGATATCTGATGGGTGTTGGAAGTCCAGATTATTTGATAGAGGGTGCAATAAGGGGTATTGACATGTTTGACTGCGTACTTCCGACAAGAATAGGTAGAAATGGTACCGTTATGACCAGTCAGGGAAGAGTAATCATCAGAGATGCCAAATATGCCAGAGACTTTGGAAGGTTAGACGAAGAATGCGAATGCTATACTTGCAGGAATTTTTCAAGAGCATATATTAGACATCTTTTGAAATGTGGAGAGTTGTTGGGACTAAGACTTACTACCTGGCACAATCTTTATTTCTTAATTAACTTGATGAAACAAATAAGACAAGCTATAATGGAGGATAGACTAGGTAGCTTCCGTGAAGAATTTTATAGGAAGTTTGGCTATAAAGTCTAATAATATTCATTTAATAAAGGAGATAAAATATGGACGCAATTATTGGTTTAGTATTACCAATGGTACTTGTTTTTGGTTTGATGTATCTTTTGCTTATCCTTCCACAGAAAAAGAAGGAAAAAAAGACAAAGGCAATGTTGGATTCTCTCCAGGTTGGCTGGAAGGTTACAACTATAGGTGGTATAGTAGGTAAGATTGTTAACATTAAGGACGACGAAATATATATTGAATCCGGTGTTGAAAAGTCAAAGATACTTGTTAAGCGCTGGGCAGTTAAAGATGTTGAAAAGCCAATCGAAGGCTAATATACAGCTTCTATCATGGTAGTAGCATTAATTTTGTAAGTATCTTACAAACATAATATTATTTATTATATAAACATAATACTACATTCTGAAACACGGGCCAAAATCCGTGTTTTTTTGTGTGCGGTCTTACATTTTTATATTCAGTATGTTCTAATGTGTACAACTCCTAAATACAATATATTGAGTAACACTATATAATTTGTATTTTGGAGGGATACTATGGCACAGCAAATACACGGTCTGAAGAAAACACTTGACGAGCATGTAAACATACTGAGGGTTATTAAAGGCTTAATGATAGCGTATATAATAACTCTACCATGCTTCCTTATTTTTGCCCTTATACTAACCTATACTGATTTTCCGGAGAAGTATACATATATGGCTGTTCTAGTAACTACAATCATTAGTGTGCTGGTCGCTTCTTCTTTCTCTACAAAGAACGTAAAGAGTAAGGGGTGGATGAATGGGGGGATGGTTGGTCTTATTTATATGGTTATTCTATACCTTATAAGCAGTATTGTCTTCATGAATTTTAATATCGACATGCAGGCTATATTATCACTAGTAATAGGTACAATTGCTGGAGCGATTGGGGGCATTTTAGGCATCAATATCAGATAAAAGCTCCAGCATATCGTAGATAGGTAAAAACACCTTTTCAAATAGTCATTATTATGCTATAATCTGCTAAGAATATCATTAGGGGGAATCAATCAATGAAGCACATTAAAACAATCAATACCGCTACACTAAAGGATAGCCTTGCAAAGGGTGGCTGTGGCGAATGCCAGACTTCATGCCAATCAGCATGCAAGACTTCATGTACAGTAGCAAATCAGAGCTGCGAAAAGAAATAACAACATACTTATTTTTAAGTGAAAGGCGCTTGCGCTTTTCACTTTTTAACTGTTAGGGCAATTTATTTGTTCAGCAGCTTAACTGCTGCGGCAATTTATGTGCTATTAGTAACTGTTAAAAGAGCAGAAAGGGATTTATTTATGATTCATAAGTACAAAATGTATGATACAAATATAGTATTAGACGTCAATAGCGGCGCTGTTCATGTCTTTGATGATGCAGCCTATGACGTAATAGACCTATTTGAGGATAATTCATTAGAACAGGTTATTGAAAAGTTATCTGATAAATACAGCGAACAGGATATCAAAGACGCATATTCAGAGATTGAAAAGCTTTCGGCAGACGGCCTGCTTTTCAGCGAGGACATTTATGCCGATGCAATAAAGAATTGGGAGCGTGAACCAGTGGTAAAGGCCCTCTGCCTGCACATCTGCCACGACTGTAATTTGAGATGTAAATACTGTTTTGCCTCAACTGGCAGCTTTGGCGGTCACAGAACCATGATGGATGCTGAAACAGGAAAGAAAGCCATTGACTTTGTAATCGAAAAGTCAAAGGGAAGAAGAAACCTAGAGATTGATTTCTTTGGCGGAGAACCTTTGATGAACTTTGATGTTGTTAAGGAGATAGTTGAGTACGCTCGCCAAAGGGAAAAAGAGGCAGGCAAGAACTTCAGGTTTACCCTAACTACAAATGCAGTTCTGCTAAATGAGGAAAACAAGAAATATATAAATGAGAACATGCACAACGTTGTACTCAGTATAGATGGTAGAAAAGAGACCAATGACCGTATGAGACCTAGAGTGGACGGTAGTGGTACCTATGACAGCATTATTTCAAAAATCAAGGATATGGCAGAATCCAGGAACCAGGATAATTATTATGTAAGAGGTACATTTACAAGGGAAAACCTAGACTTCTCAAAGGACGTAATCCATTTAGCAAATGAAGGCTTCAAACAGATATCCGTTGAGCCCGTTGTTGCTGCAAAGGGCTCAGGCTATGATATCAGAGAGGAAGACCTTTGCGCACTATTTATAGAGTATGAAAAGCTTGCGAAGGAATATGTAGATAGAAACGATTTTAACTTTTTCCATTTCATGGTAGACCTTAGCCAAGGGCCTTGTGTAATAAAGAGACTTGGTGGCTGTGGCTCAGGCCATGAGTATCTTGCAGTTACTCCGGAGGGAGATCTCTATCCTTGTCATCAATTTGTTGGGGACGATAAGTTCAAAATGGGAAATGTCCACGAGGGAACGTTTAATAATGATTTCCAGAAAGACTTTCAGAAGTCCAATGTATATACAAAGCAAGAGTGTGCTGCTTGCTGGGCAAAGTTCTACTGTTCAGGAGGCTGTGCTGCCAATGCATACCAGTTTAATAATGACATCAATGTACCTTACAGCATTGGCTGTGAGCTAGAAAAGAAGAGAGTGGAATGTGCAATCTGGATTAAGACACAGGCATAGAGTTTGTTGGATTGACTCTAAAATGTAAATTTTTTATGAAGGATGTATTATTTTTATAGCAGTTGTAAATCTTTTAATGATTATTGCGTTATAATAAATATATTCGAACATTTGGGGGAAACCAACATGCTTACAATACATGATATCAGACAAAATGATGAGATAAAGTGTCTTGTCTCTACTGCTGACAGACAGCTAAAGGCTATGGGATATACCGAGCACTCCTACAGACACTTAACTCATGTTGCCAAAAATTCTGGTATGATACTTTCTGAACTGGGCTATGACAAAAGAGATGTTGAATTAGCAGAGATAGCTGGATATCTTCACGATATTGGAAATGCGATAAATAGAATGGATCACGCTCATTCTAGCGCTATACTCGCATATCAGATTTTAATGCGAATGGGTATGCCATGTCCTGAAGTATGTGAAATAATGCTTGCAATAGGAAATCACGATGAGAACTCAGGAACAGCTGTCAGTACAATTTCAGCGGCGGTAATACTTGCTGACAAATCAGATGTTCATAGGTCAAGAGTTCAAAATACTGATTTTGCTACATTTGATATCCATGATAGAGTGAATTATGCAGTTGAAAGTTCTGTTCTTAAGGTGGACAGGCACACAAAAAGTGCAACACTTAGTCTCCATATTGACACTGATATTTGTCCGGTTATGGATTATTTTGAAATATTCCTTACTAGAATGACAATGTGTAGAAGAGCAGCAGCATTTTTAAAGCTTGATTTCCAGCTGGTAATTAATGAAAATAGGTTGCTTTGACACTTTCCAGCTATGTGTATTTTTAGGAATTTATCATTGACTACAAATTTTCATAGTTATATAATATCGTCATGTGGACAAAAAAAGGGGGAATTCTACAAATGAGAGGAAGTAACGCGGTTAAATTTTTCTCGGTTTTAGTTATTATCGGGATTTTAACCTGGATAGTGGCGTTTGGTTCTATTTTTGGAATTGAGGTGCCTGGAGCAGCATCAGATATTGTTACAGGTATTGACATCAGAGGTGGTGTAGATGCAAAATTATATGCTATCACCGACGATGGAAAAGTTCCAACAAAGGATGAACTAGAATCTGCTAAATTGGTTATTGCAAAGAGATTGGATGCAAAGAACATTTTGGATAGAGTTATAACCACTGATCCTGATAAGGGGTATATATTAGTTCAGATACCACATAAAAAAGGTGAAGAATTTGATCCTCAAAAGTCTATTGAAGACATAGGAAAGACAGCGCTTCTTACATTTAGAGAAGTTGATGAAAGCAAGAAAGATGACAAGGGAGATTACCTCCCAATTGACAAAATCGTTCTTGAGGGTACTGACGTTAAAGATGCACAGCCTGGACTTTCACAGAATGGAGGCTATGAAGTAAGCCTTTCGCTTTCATCAGAAGGTGCAAAGAAATTTGCTGAGGCCACAGGCAATCTTATTGGTAAGCCAATCGCAATATTCTTGGATGATGAGTTTATAAGTGCTCCTGTTGTACAGTCAAGAATTGATGGTGGTAATGCTAGCATTACACTTGGGGGTACTAAGTCAGATGAACAGAGACTTGAAGCTCAAAACCTTGCTGGACTTATTAGATCAGGTGCTTTGCCATTTAAGCTTGAAGCAAAGCAAATCAACAATATTAGTCCAACACTTGGCACTAGCGCACTTTCAGTTAGTATAAATGCATTTTTAGTTGCATTTGTTCTGGTTTGCTTGTTTATGTTATGCTATTACAGATTACCGGGATTGCTCGCTTGTGTAGCATTATTATTACACACCGTCTTGCAGCTGTTGGTTATATCGTGGATGGGTATAACGATGACGTTGCCTGGTATAGCCGGTATCATATTAACTGTTGGTATGGGCGTTGATGCAAACGTTATTATATTTGAAAGAATTAAAGAAGAAATTAAAAGCGGCAAGACTCTTCGTGCTGCTATAGATGTTGGTTTCAAGAGAGCATTTGCTGCGGTACTTGATGCTAATATGACAACCCTAATTGCTGCACTCGTTCTGTGGTTCTTCGGTAGCGGAGCAATACAGAGCTTTGCATACACATTGGGAATAGGCGTTGCACTCAGCTTTATAACAGCAGTTACAGCATCGAGAATTATGCTTAAATCTGTTGCTGACCTTGATATAGCTAAGCATCACTGGTTATATGGCGTAAGCACTAAAGCTCGCGCGAAGGAGGTAACTAATGGTTAATTTATATGCAAAAAGATACTATTGCTTTATTTTATCAGCGCTAATATTTTTAGCTGGTATAGTTGCTTATTTTGTTAATGATGGTTTCAATCTAGATATCCAATTCCAAGGCGGTACTGTTATTGAATTAAAAGCAGCGGCTGATACTTTTAAGGACAAGAGTGAAGATGAAGTTAAGAATAAAATTGCTGATACTGTTAAAGCTGCTATAAACAAAAATGTTATGGTACAGAGACTTCAGCAGATTGATGCTGGAGATACAAAGGAACAGTACGACGTAATAAAAATCAGTATTGGTAGTGAAAATACTCTTTCTAATGTTGATATTGGTAAGGTAAAGGATTCTGTTATTAAGGAATTCAAACTAGATGAAAAAAATGCTGTAATAAGTGAAGAATCTGTTGAACCATTGATTGGTAAAGAAATCAGTGAGAACGGTGTAAAGGCTGTACTTGTTGCTTCATTACTTATTATCCTTTATGTGGCATTCAGATTTAAATCAATAGGTGGTTTCTCAGCAGGTGTTATGGCTGTTGTTGGACTTCTACATGACGTATTGGTAATGGTTGCTGTTTACTTAATATTCAAGATTCCTGTAAATGAATCCTTTATAGCCGCAATACTTACCGTGTATGGTTACTCAATGAATGATACTGTTATCATTTATGACCGTGTTAGAGAAAATACCAGACTGCTTAGAAAGGTACCATTACCTGAACTTGTTAATACAAGTATATTGCAGACACTGTCAAGATCCATTAACACAGCTGTAACTGTTTTATTATCAATTGTAACTGTATATATTTTCGCTAGGGTAAATGGTATTGGATCAGTTGAAGAGTTTGCATTCCCTCTTACAATAGGTATTGCAAGCGGATGTTACTCATCAATATTTATTGCTAGCCCATTGTGGGTAATGTGGAAAGAAAGCCAAAAGAAGAAAAAGAAAGCTTCAAAGGCAGTAAACGCTTAATAATAAGCAAACAGTTTTGCTATAAAATTAAAAACTATAAAAAATGACGCAAATCAATATAGATTAGCGTCATTTTTTTATCCGTTCCTTTTCTTAATTATAATATCGCTGACAAAAGCAGCAATAAGAAATTCTCCTAAAATAAAAAAACTATTATTTATTAATGTCATAGATGTAACATTTAACTGTTCAGTATAATCTAAACTTGTTTTATTATAAATAAAAAGTGCTGTCCCCAAGATGGTAAATCCTAGTGCCACTGGAGTAGAATACTTTAGTAGCTTCTTCGGAAAATCTGCCATGTCACCTAAGGCACACTTAAATAGGTTAAATTTTGACTTTTTATTATTTAATTGCATGGCAATACCCCCCCTTACATTAATACATGCTTTCTATACTATAATAATGGTCTTTTGTTTTTAATTAGTGTTATTTTGTGTGTTTGGTAAACATTTTGAGATAATAATATTAGCATTTTCTTGTCGAATCTTCAATGTTAAAAACTAATATTATTGCCTAATATTGCATTATTGAGTATTAGAATGAGATACTATTTTATATAGTGTCAAAAAATACTCCTTTTTAATGTATTATTAAAGAACTCTTGTGTGGAAGGGCTTATTCTACGTAATATATAATTTAAACAATAATTATATATTGTTTCTTGGAGGTTAATTATATGGAAGTTATCAGCTCTAGTTTAATAAACAGTCATCCAATATCTATGTCTGACGCTATTTCTCACAGGTACATGAAGCTTGAATATTACTTATTAGAGAGTAAAAACATGCAATACCAACTTGATATATACGGAGTAAAAGTAGTTTTATCGGTATCAGAGAGTCAAAACGAATTTATTACAATACTCGATATTACGCCAAATAAAGAAAGATGCTTAAGTTTAATTGATTTACTACAGAGAAATGACGTAACACCAATAAATACTTTTGATGTAATATATGATTGTATTGCATGATAAATGACGTAACACCAATAAATACTTATGATGTAATATATGATTGCATTGCATGATAAATTCATTTATACTATAAAAAGTGTGCTTAAAAGCATGCTTTTTTTGATTTCTATCACACTTAGGGAGACAATATATTAAAAATATTATCTAAAAAGAAGGATTATTTATAATAATGTCGAACATGTATTAAGTGATTTTGGCGTATGCCGAAATAAATACTAAAAATGTGATAATAATAAAATAATAAATTATCATTAAAGGAACTTGGGCAAAATGGCAGGTTATTTTCCTGAAGAGCTTATTGAAGAAATAAGGATAAGTAATGATATAGTCGATGTTATTTCTGAATATGTCAAACTGGAGAGGAAAGGAAAAAACTATTTTGGTAAATGCCCTTTCCACAATGAAAAGACAGCCTCTTTTTCTGTTGAGCCTACAAAGCAGATATACAACTGCTTTGGCTGTGGAAAAGGTGGCAATGTTATTCATTTTATAATGGCAATTGAGAACCTCGACTTTCCTGAGGCGTTGAAATTTCTTGCTCAAAGAGCAAAAATTGCGATACCTGAGAATGATGATGGGGGTTTTAATTCTGAAAAGGCTCAGCTCAAAAAGGATTTACTTAGTATAAATGTTGAAGCAGCGAGGTTTTTTCATGATAACCTAATTAATAACAAGCATCAGCTCGCAATAGATTATTTTAAACGCCGCAGATTAAAGAAGCAGACTATTATCAAATTTGGGCTAGGTTATGCACCAAATAGTTATGACTTATTATACAAACATTTGTTGAATACAGGCTATAAAGAATCAGCTATACTAAATAGCGGACTGGTTATTGCAAAGGACAATAAGGTGTATGATCGTTTCAGGGGAAGAGTAATGTTTCCCATTTTTGATGTTAGGGGAAATGTTATTGCTTTTGGGGGAAGGGTTCTTGATTCTTCTCAACCCAAATATATGAATTCTCCAGAAACAGAGGTATATAATAAAGGAAGACATTTATATGCTATGAATTTTGCAAAGAATTCATGTGCAAAGCAAATAATATTAGCAGAAGGCTATATGGATGTTATTTCTCTTCACCAAAGTGGTATAACTAATGTAGTAGCACCCCTAGGTACTGCATTGACGGAAAATCAGGGTAGGTTATTGAAGAAATACTCAGAGGAAATAGTTATTTCTTTTGACTCTGATTCTGCTGGACAAGCTGCTGCTAACAGAGGGCTGGATTTGCTAAGGGATATTGGATGCAACGTTAGAGTATTGACTATTCCATCGGGAAAGGACCCGGATGAATTTATAAAGACATATGGAGTAGAAGAATTTAAAAAGCTAGTAGCAAAATCAGAGACACTTATTGATTATAAATTTTCAGCACTTGAAAATACTATAGACAGGTCTTCAAGCTCTGGAACAGTTAATTTTATTGACAAGGCTTTGGATATTCTAGACAAAATTGACAATAATGTAGAGAGGGAACTGTATGTCAAAAAGCTATCAAAGCAGTTTGACATAAGCGAACAGTCTATTTATTCTGAATTGGCCAAAAAGAAAAGATCTTCCGAGGTTAAACAGATTAAACAGGCGAAAAATGCAATATTAGTAAACAAAAAGCAGAATTTGCCAGCTATGGCAAAAGAGAATTATAATGAAACGCTTATTAGATTACAATTAATGTTGCTGGCTACAGTTTGCCTTGATAATAATGTATATCTTCAGCTAAAGGATAGACTCGAGTTGGATTTGTTTAGTAACCCTGACTTAAAGCCGGCAGCTAAATATGCATTTGAAAGAATAGAGAACAAATCAGGCGTTGTTGTGGCAGAGATAATCAATCAAATGTCTCAGAACTATACTGAATTGTTTTTAAATATTGTACAAACTCAAACCATATTTGAGGATAATAGAAAAGCAGTACTGGATATATTAAAAAAAATGCAGCTATGTAAATTAGAAGCTAGAAGGTCCGAAATATCAGAACTGAAGAAACGTAGTGATTTAGAAAAGGGAGATGTTGAGTCATTAGAACGGGAATTAGTAAACATTACATTAAATATAACAACACTAAAGAAGAACTAGTTTTAGAAAGGAGGGGTAAATAATGAAACATAATCAGGAAACTCGTAAGGCACTGCTTAAGGAGCTTATTGACAAGGGAAAGTCAAAGGGTATGCTCACTTATAAGGAAATAATGGATGCGTTTGAAGAAATAGAGCTAGAACCTGAGCACGTTGAAAAAATCTATGAGACTCTAGAAAATATGGGCATCGATGTTATTGGTGATATAGAGGCTGAAATAGAGGATATTCAGATAGCAGAAGAAGATTTGGATATAAGCATTCCGGAAGGCATTAGCATTGACGATCCTGTTAGAATGTACCTTAAGGAAATAGGTAAAGTACCCCTTTTGTCAGCAGATGAGGAAATTGTTCTTGCACAGAGAATGGAAGAGGGAGATATTGAGGCAAAGAGAAGATTAGCAGAAGCAAATCTTAGACTTGTTGTTAGTATAGCTAAAAGGTATGTGGGTCGTGGTATGCAATTCTTGGACTTAATCCAAGAGGGCAATCTTGGTTTGATAAAAGCTGTAGAGAAGTTTGACTATAGAAGAGGCTATAAATTCAGTACCTATGCTACATGGTGGATTAGACAGGCCATTACCAGAGCAATAGCTGACCAGGCTAGAACTATTCGTATTCCTGTTCACATGGTAGAGACAATAAATAAGCTCATTAGAGTTTCAAGGCAGTTGCTTCAGGAGCTTGGTAGAGAACCACAGCCTGAAGAGATAGCAAAGGAAATAGGCATGTCAGTTGAAAAGGTGCGTGAGATTATGAAGATTTCACAGGAACCTGTTTCTCTTGAAACACCAATCGGTGAAGAGGAAGACAGCCATTTGGGTGACTTTATACCGGACGATGATGCTCCTGCTCCAGCAGAGGCTGCTGCATTTACTTTACTCAAGGAGCAGCTTATAGATGTGCTTGATACATTGACAGCTCGTGAGGAAAAGGTGCTGAGGCTCAGATTTGGATTGGATGATGGCAGGGCTAGAACCCTTGAAGAGGTTGGTAAGGAATTCAATGTAACAAGAGAACGTATTCGTCAGATTGAGGCGAAGGCGTTGAGAAAGCTTAGACATCCAAGCAGAAGCAAGAAGCTTAAGGATTATTTAGACTAATTTATTTTAGATATTTTTTGTGGGCTTTTTAGATTATCTTACTAGCTTCTTTGATATATTTATTAGCTTAATGTATTTTCAACAAAGGCAAACATATGTATTATTGTTTGCTTTTGTTGTATAAAAATCGGTAAAAAGTTACGGCTTTGGAAATACATAAAACTTAGCAATGGCTCGCT
>JAEZFR010000114.1 GCA_023417285.1 Bacillota bacterium | reverse complement strand
ATATACTCCTGTTTATACGGCACTTTTCCACTTTGATTCACAAACGAACAAGCCAGTACTAGAGGATAGCATTTCAAATATCTAGCAATAACCTCAAGCCAAAGATTGAAGTTACTGTATTTCACCGTTCTTCCCCAATAGTATATTTCATCCGGCGAATACAAGGAAAGAAACCATAGTTGATTTTCCGGCTCAACCCCACCCTCATACTGATACTCCGAATAATAGTATTTCTGCGGATATCCGCTCTCCTGCCACGCCAAAGGCAACATTGTTGATAAATAAAGACTCGGAAAGCCAGCTATACTAAAGCGTTCATTATTTGCATTTGCCCGTTTTGAAAGCGGCAGGTGAAATAGCTCATCAGCATTTTCTGAAATGCTAGACGATTCATAATGGGCGGCGCGTACCCTGTAATATCTGCTCCCTCGTGTTATGCGAAAACTTGGCCAATACGTCTTCCCATCAAAATCTAGTTGAACGAAATCATCAATCGAGCTGATAAAAACATCATCTTTCATCCGATCCATCAAACCGTCAAAGGCTTCTTGAGCAGCCTTATGATCATCATTTTCGTAATACTCTACAGCCTTAAGAAGCGATCCGATGTTCTTTTGCGCCATGTCCAATATATCAGGCATCCGCCCGTCGATAGCTGCCACGCCATTAACATCAAACTCTTTACCATCACACTGCCCAAGCATTGAGACAAAGGTTTCAGCCTCGTCTTTAAACTTTTCATATATAACGAAGTCGTTATTAAAATACCTTTTAGGTAGCGTAAGCTTTTGCAATAAATCTTCAATTCTTAGTGACATTCGACTGTCTCCCCCAGATAAAAAGATGATTGATGCTATAATACTTAGCTCGGTTATATGGATATTTGAATCAGAATAATTAATATATCTTGCTAATCATTTTTTATATTTTCTTCATTCCATTTCTTTGCTTCTTCAATATTACTAATTGCTTCCCAATGGTATCCTTTTGCAAGTTTTCGTAGAGTCTCAGCAAAGCGGAATAAACCCAATGTATCAATTTGCTTTGCCCTTTCTTCATATTGCTGTTCTAAAACAAACTCGGGTGCTCCGGTTGGATCAAGACAATGAACTCCTCGTGAATTAATTGCTTCATTGTTATATCCTAATCTAATACTTTCGTCTTCTTCAGTATGCAGAATTTCTGCTACTGCATGATTAATGAACAATCCATCCGGATCAACTGGGCTGTGAAGTAATTCAGCTCCTACAAATTGCATAGCAACTTGATATCTGTCTACAGCGATACTTTTCTCTTTAATCGCCTTACTCTTCTAGTTCCTTTAATGCTTCCTTGATACACTTAAGTTTAAATTCCAAATATAGATAATTGCTCTCGCTTTTACGTCTAGCTACTTTTAAATAGTAAAAAGCATACATAATAAGCAAGCTTGATACAACAAAATAGATACTAACAAAAAAACCTTCCATACCTAATTGATCAAAAAAACCAAATATTATAGCAAGAGTGGCAATTACTACACTTAAAGTAGCAACATCACGACCATTTGAAATATCATGCTTCGATATCTCGATTTCTTTTTCAATTATAAATTTATTGTACAACAATTCGTTCTTGAATTCTGTTTTGTTTTTATTTTTATTGAGTTGTGATAAGTATATATCTTTTAATCTATTTAGAATATTTGATTTCGGATCCCATGATGTACTAACCTCTGATTTCCGCAGATTTAATTCTTCACTAAGATTATTTGCTATTATTTCTAGATGATTCTTCATTTATATTTCTCCTATAATACATGCACAATATGCATATATATTACATCAATAGACAAAAAAAATAAAGTCCCTCAGCTAATACCAGAGGGACTAGTGATCACTTCTATATGCCTGCTTAACTCCGGACAATCAAAAATCTGCATTATCTTTTATTTAAGTAGCGATATAATGTGGTCTGAGAAACACCCGATAGACGACATACATCACTTATAGAATATTCACCTGAATGGTAGAGCTTCAAAGCAGTATCAACATCCTTTTGCTTCTTAGGTGGACGGCCACCAACACGGCCACGCGCGCGGGCGCTTTTTAGCCCTTCATTTACACGCTGTACGATGAGATCCCGCTCAAATTCGGAGAAAGATTGAAATACTTTCATTATAAGGCGTCCATGAGGCGTGTTGGTATCGAAATTCTCTTTCAATGATACCAAGTTGACGCCATGGTCAGTAAACCATTCTACCAGCTCTATGAGGTCTTTTGTTGATCGGCCAAGGCGTGACCATGATTCAACAACTACGGTATCACCTTCACGCACTTTATCTTTTAACCTATTCAGCTCCGGGCGGTTAGCCTTGGTGCCTGTATACTTTTCAGTTAAAATTTCATTACAAGGATAGTCTTTGAGCTCATCGATCTGTCGATCATTCTTCTGATTTGTTGTACTTACACGCGCATAGCCATAAACGATATTCATGATATTACCCCCATAACTATACTACCACAAACATAACTTAATGGTAATATGATTTAAGTAATATTTTTGGCAACCAAACCAACCCCATTTTACGGCCTTTTCAGGAATATAAAAATAATGACCTTTAACCATAGTTTTAGGCAATAAAAAAAAGGCGACACCGAAATGTCACCCAAAAACGGACCAGGCATTAATTTTGGCCAACAGAAAACGAGTGACACCGATATGTCACCCAAAGAAACAACACCGGCGCGTCGATCAGACTTCCTGAAGAAAGAAAACGAGTGACGCGGCTATGTACTCGCTATTCTTCCGGATCTCCGGGTTGCAGCGCGTCAAGTGGGTGACAAAATGCAAAATAAAAAAACTACGTTGGCTATTAATATCCCAGCCATTCTAGCAGTGTCATGCTTGTTTTGCCGTCCTCTATGACGTGATTGCCGTCCCATAACACCACATCATAAACATTGCCTTTGTGATCAGTTAGGCCTATAAGACCGTCATCAGTCAGCGCTGTTACATACAGGCCGTGTTGTCCCATTATTTCCATGACTTTTTGCTGTGTCATGAAAATTCACCTCTCGATTTATTAATTAATCCTTGGGTCATCCTTCGATTCTTTTCATATTTTCTTTTTAATAGCCAGCCTCCGGCTTGAATATTTCGTGTCCCCGAAACACCATCAGTAGCAGGGATAATAGCAGAAACTTGGCCAGTGGTGCCAAAATCAATGATCTTCCCATCGTCCTCACACTGTCCATGCGTGTAGTCACCCAGGTATGCAACAGCTTTACCCCGTATAATACAGCTTGCATCATCGTACAAATAAGCTGTGCATCTCTGATCTGCTGTCAGCTCCGATTCATCAAAGGCATAGCATGTCGCTTTGTTAGTGAGATGTGCTGCACTGTTCTCACAAAGGATAACCGTACTTTCTCCTTTTGCAGTCGCTTTACCCTGTTTAATGATAGCTGTGGCATTATCTTTTAATACAATCTCTGTTTTGCTGTCCTCTTTCAGCTTCACAATTACAAAGGATTCACCCATTACTCGAATTTGATGAAATAAAGATTGTGATATGACAACAGGGACTTGTTTTGGAAAACACAATTCCGCAATTTTATCAAGGTGAACCGCTCCGCCTTTTATAAAGCTCTCCCATTCATCCACGGTATCAAATCTTCGTATCGCTTTTCCCATTTTACACCTCCATGTGTTGTACCGAACCTAATAAACCATTGTTATTTATT
Organism: Bacillota bacterium; assembly: GCA_023417285.1. GTDB lineage: Bacteria > Bacillota > Clostridia > Acetivibrionales > DSM-1351 > Ruminiclostridium. Next base: position 2,716 of record JAEZFR010000114.1, on the reverse strand, counting down.
ACTAATATCTGTATACTAAAATTAAAAACTGGAGACAAACTATGTTCTACGCTTATTCTCCGTCCAAAGAAAAAATTGTTCACATCTCTACTGAGAAAAGTTTAACAGAAATATATAAATGCCCTAACCCTTCATGCACAGCAGAATTTCATGTTAAAGGTAAGGACAGTAGTGTAGTTGATACTCATTTTGCCCGTATATCGAAAAACTCCGTTCATATTCCTAATTGTCCATACGAAATCTCAAGCATTGACTATTCCAAATTTGGGCATATAGATAAGCACACTATTGATGATATTTTTAATAATGTGCGCCAAAACACAGAATCAACAATAAATTCACCCAAACCATATAATGGAATCAGCAAAGTAAAGTCCACTAATATACACACTCCAAAGCAACTGCTACAGTTCTGTATCAGTAATAAAACAACGACAGAATTCCGTGACGATCTTACCATTAATGACATATTTGTTGATTCTCGAAATCTAACATCTTCAAAATACTATCTTGGGGTCCAAGGCTTAAGGTTGATTTTGGGCGAAACCATTAGGTTTGACAAAGACAAAAAAACTATTTATTTTGATGTGAAATCTCATGTAACCACTCTACATACATTACATGCAAAAGTACATTGTTCTTTTGCAATTAATTCTATTATTGATTGTTTTTTACATGCTGCGCCAGAAGATAAATTTAAGAACAAACCAATAGCTGTTTTTGCAGAATGGCAAATTGACAAGCAATATAACATTTCTACCTCCATAGATAAAGAAAAGCTCATTTTGTACAAATTTAGTTGATCTTTTTTTCCTCTAGCCAACTTAATAAATTCTTATTGTTTAGACCATTTTCAAATACTCCGCTTGACTTACATTGATAGTTGTAACCTTCTACCTCGTCATCAATATCTTTGTCTAATTCAGGAAGGAGCTTTTTAACCTCATCATAATCATTTTTGGGTGACAGCCTCGTATAGCCATGAGAACAGCCACTTGTTTTTTCATTTTCAATCCATATCATATATCCACACATGATGGGTCTGTAAATTTTATTTGCACCAAAACCAATGTCGTGCCACACAAAAAAGCTATATATTCTTCCGTTTTTACATACCAATAGTTCATGATCCTCTGTTGGCCTTATTTTTAGGGTCTCAAATCCGTCTTTTATAAACTCTTTTTCTAGTTTTTCTAAGATTTTAAGACTTTCATTTCCAGTATTCATTTTTACTTCCCTTCTCAGCTAATAGTTTAGCAAGGTTATTTCGACTCTTTATTTAAGCTTCTAAAAGCTATATTCAATTCTGAAAAATATCTGGATATAATCATATGTTTGTCAATTCTATCGCTTATCAAGGAGTCTGAAAGCATAGCTTCTTTTACCTGAGCCTTTAAGCTTTCAATCTCTTCAAAGGAAGATACAGAGTTAATCCCTACTTGCTTAATATAGAAAAATACTGATCGTGTATAGAAGGGATCATAGCCATCGAGCTTAAAATCTCTTAAGTAAATTCTGTTCAATTGCATACAAGTAACCCCCACTTTATAATCACACTCCCCATGCACCCAAAAGCAATAAGCGGGGCAAGTGGAATGCGGACGTTTTTGAGCGTTTTCTTTTTGGCCAGCAAATAGACCACCACACAAATTGTCGCTGGAACGCTCAGAACGACCGCTAAGAGGCTTTTTGTGAGTCCAAGGTATAATCCTGTCCCTAGAAGCAACTTGTAATCTCCACCGCCCATATGCCCTAGCAAGCCGGGTATAACGAGAGGAACGGCAATAGCCAGTCCTAGAAGGTGTTCTATAACAGATTCGCTTAGAACGGCTGCTACGGCTCCTAGAGCCGCTATAATAATCGCAGTCACGTTGGGTATTTCCCTTTTCTTAATGTCCGTCAGTGCCGCCCAAAACAACGAATAAAAGAAAAAAGCATCCATGATGATGCTTACGAATAACATGTTTTCCATAGCCATATCCTTTTCCTTATTCTTCCCGTGATATGAACATAAGGCGGCTGGTGGTCGATACAGGCGTCTTCCACATGATGCCTTGAGCTATGCCCCAAGGCATGCTCATCTCAAATGTGCCTGAAATGGTCACGTATTCATCTGTTCCAGATATCTCAACGCCTGTGATACTGTATACGACATTCTCGTTCTTAAGCAGCTCATATCCGTCACCTTGGGCGGTCAAGCCGTTGTCTATCATATTATCAGCAATTAAATCTTCCATCGCTTCGGGATTGACAAGGGCAACGGCGTCTTTGACCTCATAACTGTTCAAAAATTCTTCAATAGCGCTATTCATTGCTCTCTCCATGGCCTGCTGCGCTCCATAATAATTCGTATAAAGCACGCTCCATGTAAACACGCCCAAAGCGATAAAAACGATCACAGTAAAGAGTATGATTGACAAGAACGTCATGTTGCCATCTTTAGAGCCAAGGAACCTCTTCAATGAGAACATTTTCTGTTCACCTCCATAACATAAAACGCGATAGTAACGATCACAACACAAAGAATTATAGAAATGCTGTTCATTTCCAGTACACCTCCGATACCCCTGATGCATCAGCCCGTAACGTGAGGGTTATCTGAATAGGCGGCCCAAACGTTGGCTGCATGATGGTTATGGGCACATCCTTCGTTAAAACTACAGTAAAAGTATCTTTGAGCTGAATGGTGCGGTCTATTTCGTTATGATAGTCAACC
>JAEZFR010000106.1 GCA_023417285.1 Bacillota bacterium | reverse complement strand
AGCTACAGCCCTGGGATATCTTGCTGGTGCCCTCTGGTCAGGTGCATAAGCCACTCATAGAGCCAATTACAGATTATGAGAGAATAGTGCTCTGGATTAATAATAGTTTTTTAGAACAGCACAGTTCCCAAAATGAAAAGCTTCTTAATTGTTTTTTCATTGCCAAAAATGATATGATGCATGTTATCAGACCACACCTAACTTCATTAGATAGTCTAAAGAGGACGCTTTCACTACTGGAAAAAGAGATAAAAGGAAGTGATTTTGCGGGCGCTATAATGGCTAACAGTCTTTTTGTACAACTGATAATAAGTATTAATAGATTATATATTAAAGATGATGGGCAAGTAAAAAAGATTGAAGTACAGTATGACGAGAGTATACTCAAAATGGTTCAATATATAAATTCAAATATAGAAAAGGATCTCAGCATAGACTTTTTATCGTCAAAATTTTTTATCAATAAGTATTATTTAATGCACAAGTTTAAAGCCAGTACTGGATATACAATCCATAATTATATAAATAACAAAAGGCTTATAAAGGCGACAGAGTTAATCAAAAGTGGAATATGTATGTCTGAGGTTGCGCAGCTATGCGGGTTTAATGATTATTCCAGTTTTGTTAGAGCATTCAAAAAGCATTTTGAGATGTCTCCAAAAAAATATTTAAAGCAAATTAATTCACTTTACAAACAAATTGTTATTGAAGGGTGATAAAGATGTGATACAATTATAGAGATTAAATTTGGAGTAATTTGGTGTATTATGTACATATATTCAATACTATCATTTTCAATTTCTGTTATTTACATAGGCATTGGCATATTTGCTTTCTCACAAGGTAGGAACAAATATGTTAATTGGATATTCCTTTTACTTTGCTCTAGTTTTTATCTCTTTGCAGTCCCATACTCTTTTATCAGCTTTGTACAGGAGGATTCATCTGCTTATATAGTACTGAGGAGCTGTATTTTTTTTGGTAAGTGTATGTACCCCCCATTGCTGTTGCATCTGGCATTGCTAATTACAAGCAAAAAATATTCCAATAACAAATCTATTTCGGCAGCTTATGTGCCATATATACTATTATTTATATTAAGCATCATATATATCACCTTTCTAAATGGTTACGTCTGGGTACAAGAGCTAATCGAAGGAGTAAGTAATATATTTACTATTATTTACGGCGTTGTTACTCTACTACTATTCCATATGTGGATTACAAATAGAAAGTCTAGTACTGAAATCAGACAGAGGAGGATTGTTATTGGTTCTGCAGCAATAAGCCTTGTAGGTGGACTGACATGTGAATTTGTTACACAAAATGTTCTTTCGCTTGATATAGATTTGGATCATTTCTTTCCTATAGTGCTGGTTGTGGGGTTCGTTTATGCAATATCTGTACTTGGCTTCTTAAATATTGAAAACTGTATTCCGGTTTATAAAATACTGGATAAAAGTAATGATTTTGTTGTTATTGTAGACTTTAAGGGAAAAATAATACGTTGCAATAAAAAATTACTTTCTACATTTGGCTATTCAGAGAAGCAGCTCTATATGAAAACTATAAGCATACTTATGCCAGAGCTATTCCGAAATATATATGAAGAGGAAGAAATTCTTATTGACATATGTGGTAAGGACATGGAAGCATATATTTTTAAACAATATAAAGGCAAGATACCTGTTAAACTCCTTGTATCACCAATAAATCATATTGAGGATTTAATTGGATATGTATTAATTGCACAGGACATAACCAACATTCTTTTGCTCGAGCAGGAAATAAGTGAGAGGAGAGAAGCTGAGAAGCAGCTTATGACACTTATGGAGTCAAATAGAGCATTGGTCGAGGAAACGTTAAAATACGACAAGTTAAAAACCGAATTCTTTTCAAATATATCACATGAGCTCAAAACGCCTCTTAATGTTCTCCTTAGTGCAATACAATTGTCAGAATATTATATAAAAAATAGAACCCCGTTGGATTTAAATAAGCTTCAAAAGAATAATACTTATATGAAACAAAATTGCTTTAGATTGCTTAAGCTAATAGGTAACTTGCTGGATGTAACAAAAATTGATTCGGGATTCTTTAAAGTAAACTACATTAACGGTAATATTATTTATTTTATTGAAAATCTAGTGGATTCCATTCAACCTTATACTATACAGCGCAAGGTAAATGTAAGCTTTGACACTGATACCGAAATAAAGATTATCAAGTTTGACCCCTATATTATTGAAACCATAATTTTAAATATATTGTCTAATGCACTAAAATATACACCAGAAAAGGGTGAGGTAATTCTAAGTATCACTGTAAAAAATGAGGATATTTTAATTGCAATTAGTGACAATGGAGTAGGTATTGCAGAGGACAAGCTAGAAATGATATTTGAGAGGTTTACTCAAATCAATCCTCTTATGACAAGAATGGCAGAGGGTACAGGCATAGGCCTTTCTCTGGTAAAATCACTAGTTGAGATGCTGGATGGTACTATTGATGTAAAGAGTAAGATAGGGTTAGGAACAACTTTTACCATAAAGCTCCCATGTACCGTAGCAGATGATTGTATTACAGTTAATGATATTAATCTTTATAGTCAGAATTTTACTACAAATAATATAGATAGGGTGCTAATTCAGTTTTCCGATATTCCGTTTGAACAATAAAAACAAGGTTCAACCGAACCTTGTTTTATATACTGAATTACTTAAAATGTTTTTGACTTAAGGTATTAGAGAATACTTTTAAGCTTTAAAAATAGAACTTTTTTATTAATGGTAGGTTTATTTGTGTGATACCATCTCATCAAATGTTGATATAATTTTATCAGCATCTTGGTGCACTACAAAAATAATATAATTGCCATTTACTTTAGTTTTATGATTTTTGACCAACTCGTACTGAGCTGGAAGGTATCTCTTCCAAACTTCGTCGAGGTCTGCCACCCTCTTGTTAATTCCTTCTTCTACAGCCTTAATATTACTGCTGTCTTTAACTTTAAAAACTGCTATTTCACTTGCGTTTACATTCATCATTGGGATATTTACAGAGTAGTTTTCCAAAATTGCAGGGTCGATATAGTACATCTCTTTTACCTGCTCAGGTGTTAGCTCCTGATAGGCAGGATGTTCATAGGACTCCATTACTTTTGTTTTAATTTCACCAGATGTTACGTTAACAGCAGATGAGTTTGAAGATTGTGGATTCTTTGAGCTAGAGCAAGCTGTAATGCTGGCAGCAACGCAGATTGTAAGTAAAATCGTAATAAGTCGTTTAGTTTTTTTCATAGATTCTTCCTCCTGTAAAATTAAGGAACACACTTCAAATTTTTTAGTCATTCTTATCTAGTGCTCCAATTGTATAATTAGTATTTGGAGAATTTATCAAATTTATTAATAAGATTATAAAAACTTTCCCAATAATCGCAAAATTGTCATATAAAACAGTGCTCCTGATAAATTAAAATAATGTCATAAACAAACGATGGGCTAAAAATTATTTATTTCAGGGGGATAAAAC
>JAEZFR010000067.1 GCA_023417285.1 Bacillota bacterium | reverse complement strand
GAGTACACGAAGAGATCTTTCAACTTCAACTGTGAAGTCAACGTGCCCCGGCGTGTCAATAATGTTAATTCTATTACCCTTCCACTGAGCTGTTGTAGCAGCAGATGTGATAGTGATACCACGCTCTTGCTCCTGTTCCATCCAGTCCATTGCAGCAGCACCTTCATGAACCTCGCCGATCTTGTGAACTTTTCCTGTATAGAACAGGATACGTTCAGTTGTTGTAGTTTTACCTGCATCAATGTGCGCCATGATACCGATATTCCTAGTTTTCTCTAAACTAAATTGCCTTGGCATGAGAACCCTCCTTTCGCGATAGTTCTAAATTTTTTTGATTTTGTTTGTAATAATATTATATTTTTCTCTCTCTAACCAGCAATACAAGAAATCAAGATAACTTGTCTGCCTTGTTTATTCTAACCGAAAGTTTATACAGCAATTCCTATCAATGAGATTTTACCATCTATAGTTAGCGAATGCTCTGTTAGCTTCAGCCATCTTATGAGTATCGTCCTTCTTCTTGCAAGCTCCACCCATGTTATTGAGTGCATCCAGCAATTCTCCAGCCAATCTTTCTCTCATAGTACGCTCGCCTCTTTTGCGAGAATAGTCAGTTAACCATCTCAAACCCAATGTCTGTCTTCTGTCTGGTCTAACTTCCATTGGAACCTGGTATGTTGCTCCACCTACTCTTCTAGCTTTAACTTCGAGAACTGGCATGATGTTTGCCAAAGCCTCTTCAAATACTTCAAGAGCATCTCTTCCAGTCTTTTCTTTGAGTATATCGAATGCATCATAGCAAATCTGCTGTGCTACACCCTTCTTTCCATCATACATGATGTTATTGATAAGCTTTGTTACAGTTTTGCTTCCGTATATTGGATCTGGCAAAACATCTCTTTTTGATATATGACCTTTTCTTGGCACCTTACTTCCCTCCTTTTATGATAACATTTAGTATGAGCAGCTGATTTAAAATTTACCCCTGCCCAATTAAAGTATCACAGGTACTCGTGGTTTAAAACCGTCGTCAGCGCATGTACATCAAATATAACTTACATTTTGAACAATATTTACGTATCATCCATTACAAAATATATATTATCAACGTACTAAGCACTAAACATTTTAAATTGTCAGCACGCTGTGTATTTACTTCTTAGCAGCACCTGCCTTAGGACGCTTAGCACCGTATTTTGAACGGCTCTGCATTCTCTTGGCAACACCTGCAGTATCAAGAGTACCTCTAACTATATGGTACCTTACACCAGGTAAGTCCTTAACTCTTCCTCCTCTGATAAGAACAACACTATGTTCCTGTAGGTTATGACCTATTCCAGGAATATAAGAGCTTACTTCTATACCATTTGTAAGACGAACTCTGGCTACCTTACGGAGAGCTGAGTTTGGCTTCTTTGGAGTGATAGTCTTAACAACTGTACAAACTCCTCTTTTTTGTGGAGCACTTATATCAGTTGCAATCTTCTTCTTAGAGTTAAATCCCTTTTGGAGAGCTGGAGCAGTTGATTTCTTTTCAATAACTTCTCTGCCCTTCCTAACCAGCTGGTTGAATGTTGGCATTAGTACACCTCCTTTCGATATGTTTTATTTTATATATTTTAAACTGTTTCAAAGATGAAATCAGTTTCAAATAAGCTACTTTAAAATGCAGGCTACTGCCGCATCTACATCAATTCCGCATGCTCTACCTAACATCTTCATAGATTCAACATAGGTAATTTGCACAGAATTTTTTTCACACAACTCAATAATAGGCCGTGTTACTCTATGTTCACTATCCTGAGATATAAATACATTAGCGGCAAGACCATTTTCAACAGCCTTTGTAGTTTGCTTAATTCCAACTGCCTTTTTTGAGTGTTTTAGACTTTCCAACAAATCAAATTCCTCCTGTTGCAATGTGTAAAATACATATGCAAACATACTATATAGGCATCAAAAAAAATGCACGATTCAATGCACCATACAATTTTATCACTGTAGCTCTTGTTTTGTCAAGCATACAGAATTTTCCTCGCTAAAAAATTTTGATATTAAGTAGATATATCTGTTCAATAAATATTAATGTGAAAACACTCCGCCTGTTTTAGATAGGCGGAGTGTTTTTTGTTTTGCATACATTAATTGAGTACTTCTATCTTATTCTTGTATCTTATTCTTATATCTTATTCTTATATCTTACTCTTATATCTATTTTATCTATTCTTATATCTACTTATATCTATTCTTGTATCTTATTCTTATACCCCATTCCTATATCTTTTTAACACCAAGCTCAACATCTTCACCATTGATATTCCACTGTGCAGTATACCCGTCAAGCTCACCTAGCTTCATTTCATCCGCTAAAACATCGTCAAGAATAGTTGCTTTATTGGCATTCATTATCTTTTCAATGTTTTCATTTCCCTTCTCGTATACAACGATATGGTCTATAACGTCAAAGCCGGCATCTTTACGCATTACCTGGATTTTACTGATAATTTCACGTACAAAGCCTTCTTCTATCAGTTCTGGAGTAAGATTTGTATCAATTACAACTGTAACACCAGCATCTGCAAAAGTAGTAAACTGTTCTGATTGCTTTGTTTCAATCAATAATTCCTCAGGCACCAGCTCAACCTCTCCTGTGCTCAAAGTTAGCTTTAGCTTGCCAGTAGCATCCAATTCCTTCTTTGCAGCATTACCATTGATTTCAGCAAGTACCTGTCTTACTTCACCAATCTGACTTCCGAACTTTTTACCAAGCAGTTTTAGCTGTGGCTTGAAGCTGTAAGCAGTAAAATCTGATACATCCTGAGTATATTCAACGTTTTTGAGGTTCAATTCGTCCTCTATAATCTCTGTAAAATACTTATCCAATGCCTCTGTATTTACATACATCTTACCTATTGGCTGTCTGTTCTTGATATTTGCTGCATTTCTTGCTGCACGTCCTAGAACAACAATCTTTAGTACTGCTTCCATATTTTCCTCGAGCTTGCTATCAATATAGCCTTCATTTGCAACTGGGAAGTCGCACAGATGCACACTTTCAGGAGCTGACTTGTCAATGCTACAAACAAGGTTTCTGTATATCTGCTCACTCATGAATGGAATCATTGGTGCAGATAGCTTTGCAACTGTAACAAGTGCTGTATATAATGTCATGTAAGCATTGATCTTGTCCTGATTCATTTCCTTCTGCCAGAAACGTTCACGACTTCTTCTAACGTACCAGTTACTTAGCTCATCAACAAAATCCTGAAGTGCTCTTGCAGCCTCTGGTATTTTGTAGTTATCCAGATTAGTATCCACGGTTTTAATCAGTGTACTTAGCTTTGAAAGTAGCCATTTATCCATAACTGAAAGCTTATCATATTCCAGGCTATACTTTGTAGCATCAAACTTATCTATATTTGCATAGAGAACAAAGAATGCATAAGTGTTCCAAAGAGTACCCATAAACTTTCTCTGTCCTTCTATTACAGCCTTTCCATGGAAACGGTTTGGAAGCCATGGTGCTGAATTGATATAGAAGTACCAACGAATTGCATCTGCCCCATAAGTTTCTAACGCTTCAAAAGGATCCACGGCATTACCCTTTGACTTTGACATCTTCTGTCCGTTTTCGTCCTGAACATGTCCTAGTACAATAACGTTCTTGTAAGGTGCTACGTTAAATATTAACGTCGATATAGCAAGCAGAGAATAGAACCATCCTCTGGTCTGGTCAACAGCCTCTGAAATAAAGTTAGCTGGGAACTGCTGCTCAAAAAGCTCCTTATTTTCAAATGGATAATGGTGCTGAGCAAATGGCATTGCTCCAGAGTCAAACCAACAGTCGATAACTTCTGCTACTCTCTTCATCTGTTGCTTACACTTAGGGCACTCTATTGTTACGTTATCAATATGAGGTCTGTGCAGCTCTATGTTCTCCGGACAATTAGGTGACATAGACTTGAGTTCTTCTATGCTTCCAATAGAATGCTTGTGTCCGCAGCTACATTCCCATATATTAAGTGGGGTACCCCAGTAACGGTTACGGCTGATTCCCCAGTCCTGAACATTTTCAAGCCAATCTCCAAATCTACCCTTACCAATGCTTTCAGGTATCCAGTTGATGGTGTTGTTGTTCCTAATAAGGTCTTCCTTCACTGCAGTCATCTTTATAAACCAAGAATCTCTAGCGTAGTAGATGAGTGGAGTATCACATCTCCAACAATGAGGATAGCTATGCTCATAGTTTGGAGCATCAAATAGTAAGCCCTTTTTATCCAGGTCAACAAGTATATCTCTGTCAGCATCCTTACAGAACTTTCCTGCCCAAGGAGTTTCAGCAGTCATTTCACCCTTTGCATCAACCAGCTGAACAAATGGAAGGTCATATATTCTACCTACATTGGCATCGTCTTCACCAAAAGCAGGTGCAATATGAACAATACCTGTACCATCAGAAAGGGTAACGTAATTGTCACAGGTAATAAACCAACACTTCTTATCAGCATTAACAAAATCAAATAATGGCTCATACTCCTTGTATTCAAGGTCCTTCCCTGTATATGACTCAAGTACTTTATATTCTGCTTTGAGCACAGTTCCAGCGAGCTCTTCTGCTAGATAATATACTGTGCCGTCACACTCAACCTTTATATATTTCTCATTTGGATTGACACAAAGAGCTACATTTGAAGGTAAGGTCCATGGAGTAGTAGTCCATGCCAGTATATAAGCATCTTCACCTTTTGCCTTAAACTTAACTACTGCTGATTTTTCCTTTACGTCCTTATAACCCTGTGCTACCTCATGACTTGAGAGAGGGGTACCGCATCTTGGACAATAAGGTACAATTTTGAAACCCTTATATAATAGTCCTTTTTCCCAAATCTGTTTTAATGCCCACCATTCAGATTCAATAAAATCGTTGTGATAGGTAACATATGGTTCATCCATGTCAGCCCAGAAGCCAACAGTCTTTGAGAAGTCTTCCCACATTCCTTTATACTTCCAAACGCTTTCCTTACATTTTTCAAGGAATGGTTCAAGTCCATATTCCTCAATCTGTTCCTTACCGTCGAGGCCAAGAAGCTTTTCAACCTCGAGCTCAACAGGAAGTCCGTGTGTATCCCATCCTGCTTTTCTTGGAACCATGCACCCCTTCATTGTTCTATATCTAGGAATCATATCCTTGATAACTCGGGTAAGCACGTGCCCTATATGAGGCTTTCCATTTGCTGTTGGGGGCCCATCATAAAAGGTATAGGTTTCAGCATTTTTTCGGCTCTCTATACTCTTTTCGAATATCTTATTTTCTTCCCAGAATTTCTCAATCTCTTTTTCTCTTTCTACAAAGTTTAGATTTGTCGAGACTTTCTCGTACATATTGTGCTCCTCCTTGATCTCATTTATATATAATGCTTGATATCAATATGTTGCGAAACGTAAAAAAACCTTCGTCCCATAATAGGACGAAGGTTTTTGCTTCGTTTTGTACCACCCATTACACGTACTCTATAAGCAAATATGCAAACCAAACTTGCACGCCATTTGTCTATAGCAATACATTTTCCATGTAACGGGGGAATTCCGTCAAAGCTTACTTGTTAATACTTTCTGCTTTGAGACTCTAGAGGGATATTCAGTAATATCTACTCGTACCAGACTTTCACTCTCTCCGGCTCGCTAAAACTTTTGACTACACTCAATTTCACATATTTATCTATATAGACTATATATTATACAGGCTGTATAGATTGTAAATTGCGCTATTACCTACTGTCTCTATCAACGTCTTTATCTTGATTATTGCAATATTATATCATAATATGCTGAGAATATCCAAGCCTATTCTATAACATTGCTTATGCTAATATCCTTGTACCTGCTCATACCTGTTCCTGCTGGTATCAGCTTACCGATAATAACATTTTCCTTCAAACCTACCAACGGGTCAATCTTGCCCTTGATTGCTGCTTCGGTAAGAACCCTAGTAGTTTCCTGGAAGGATGCAGCTGAGAGGAACGATTCTGTTGCAAGTGAAGCCTTGGTAATACCAAGTAGAGTACGCTCACCTGTTGCAGGTGTAAGTCCAGCTTCCACTGCCTTTTTGTTTTCTCTCTCAAATTCAAATATATCAACTAATCCACCAGGGAGAAGAGTTGTATCTCCGCAATCTTCGATTTTTATCTTTCTCATCATCTGGCGAACGATAACTTCAATATGCTTGTCATTGATGTCAACGCCCTGCATTCTATAAACTCTCTGAACTTCCTGTAGCAGGTATGCCTGAACACCCTTTATACCCTTAATTTTAAGGATATCATGTGGGTTTACAGAACCTTCAGTGAGCTCATCACCGGCTTCAACTATATCACCATCATATACCTTTATTCTTGAACCATATGGTATCTGATATGACTTAGCTTCACCTTCTTCTGAAGTAATGACAACTTCACGCTTCTTCTTAGTCTCTTGAAGCTTAACGGTACCAGGTATTTCAGAAATTATTGCAAGACCCTTTGGTCTTCTAGCTTCGAAAAGTTCTTCTACTCTAGGAAGACCCTGCGTGATGTCATCACCGGCAACACCACCAGTATGGAAGGTTCTCATTGTAAGCTGTGTACCAGGTTCACCGATTGACTGAGCAGCAATAATACCTACTGCTTCACCAACGTTAACTGCATCACCTGTTGCAAGGTTTGAACCATAGCACTTACCACATATACCAACCTGAGACTGACAAGTAAGAACTGATCTGATTTTAATCTTCTTGATACCGCTATTTCCGATTCTCTCAGCTGTTCTCTCATCAATAACATCACCCTTATGAGCATAAATCTCTCCTGTTTTAGGATCAACAATGTCCTCAGTAGGATAACGTCCAATAAGCCTTTCTGACAACGGTTCGATAACTTCTGAACCATCTTTTATATCAAATACTTCAATACCTCTGTCCGTACCGCAATCAACCTCTCTAACTATAACATCCTGACTTACGTCAACAAGACGTCTAGTGAGGTAACCTGAGTCGGCAGTTCTAAGAGCTGTATCCGCAAGACCTTTTCTAGCTCCGTGAGTTGAAATAAAGAACTCAAGTACGTTAAGACCTTCACGGAAGTTTGACTTGATAGGTATCTCGATAGTCTTACCTGATGTATCGGCCATCAAACCTCTCATACCTGCAAGCTGTTTAATCTGGTTGATATTACCTCTCGCTCCTGACTGTGACATCATGTAAACAGGATTGAATCTGTCCAAGTTATCAATAAGGGCTTTTGTAATATTTTCACCAGTTTCGGTCCAAGCACTGATAACGGAATTGTATCTTTCATCATCAGAGATAAGACCTCTCTTGTACTGCTTAACTATATTGTCAATTGTGTTCTCAGTTTCCTGCAAATACTGCTTCTTGATTTCTGGAATAACCATATCAGATACGCTTATGGTAATGGCACCTCTTGTTGAATACTTGAAGCCCAATGCCTTAATCATATCAAGGATAACAGCAGTTTTTGTAGTACCGTGAACTCTTATACACTTGTCAATGATCTTACCAAGTTCTTTCTTGCCAACAAGGAAATTAATTTCCAAATCAAATAACTTTGACTTGTCACTTCTATCAACAAAGCCAATATCCTGAGGAATTGCTTCATTGAATATCAATCTTCCTGGTGTACACTCAATTATTTTAGTTCTCACTTCACCATCAATTTCCTTCTTGACTCTAACCTTAATCCTGGAATGTAGTCCAACAATTCCTTCATTATAAGCCATGAGAACTTCTTCCATGTCAGCAAATACCTTGCCCTCACCTGGCTGATTATCCTTCTCAATAGTCAAATAATAGCTACCCAAAACCATGTCCTGAGTTGGCACTGTAATTGGTCTACCGTCCTTTGGTGCCAACAGATTGTTGGCTGAGAGCATGAGGAATCTTGCCTCTGCCTGAGCCTCTGCTGACAATGGTACGTGAACAGCCATCTGGTCACCGTCAAAGTCGGCATTGTATGCTGAACATACCAATGGATGCAGCTTCAACGCTCTACCTTCAACAAGCTTTGGTTCAAATGCCTGAATACCAAGTCTATGGAGTGTAGGAGCACGGTTTAGAAGAACTGGGTGTTCCTTGATAACTTCTTCAAGTACGTCCCATACTTCATTTCTAACTCTTTCAACCATTCTCTTTGCACTCTTTATATTGTGAGCAAGACCATCGTTAACAAGCTTTTTCATTACGAATGGCTTGAACAGCTCCAGCGCCATTTCCTTTGGAAGTCCGCACTGGAATATCTTTAAGTCTGGTCCTACAACGATAACAGAACGTCCAGAGTAGTCAACACGCTTACCGAGTAGGTTCTGACGGAAACGTCCCTGCTTACCCTTTAGCATATCTGACAATGACTTGAGTGGTCTGTTTCCAGGTCCTGTTACAGGACGGCCTCTTCTTCCATTGTCGATAAGTGCATCTACAGCTTCCTGAAGCATACGCTTTTCGTTTCTAACAATGATATCAGGAGCGCCTAAATCAAGCAGTCTCTTTAAACGGTTATTTCTGTTGATAACTCTTCTGTATAAGTCGTTTAAGTCTGATGTTGCAAATCTGCCACCATCCAGCTGTACCATAGGTCTTAGTTCAGGAGGAATAACAGGTACAACATCAAGTATCATCCATTCAGGTCTGTTGCCTGAAATTCTGAAGGCTTCAACTACTTCCAATCTTTTAACTGTTCTGATACGCTTTTGGCCTGTTGAATCAACAAGATCTGATCTCAGCTCTCTTGATAGACTTTCAAGGTCAAGTTCCATCAAAAGTTCTTTAACAGCCTCAGCACCCATTGCAGCTCTGAAATTCATGCCGAACTTATCAACAGAATCTCTGTATTCCTTTTCAGTCAATACCTGCTTCTTTGACAATGGTGTGTGTCCTGGATCAATAACCACATATGATGCAAAGTATAGTATTTTCTCCAGTGACCTTGGTGACATATCAAGGATAAGGCCCATTCTGCTAGGTATACCCTTGAAGTACCATATATGAGATACAGGAGCAGCAAGCTCTATGTGTCCCATTCTTTCTCTTCTGACCTTTGAACGAGTTACTTCAACTCCGCATCGGTCGCAAACGATACCCTTGTATCTAATTCTCTTGTACTTACCACAGTGACATTCCCAGTCCTTCTGTGGTCCAAATATTCTTTCACAGAACAAGCCATCTCTTTCAGGCTTTAATGTTCTGTAGTTGATTGTTTCAGGCTTTTTTACTTCACCTTTTGACCATTCTCTGACCTTTTCCGGAGAAGCTAAACCTATTTTTATAGAATCAAAGTTGTTCAGTTCAAACATAGTTTATATCCCCTCCTAAAACTCTTGACCATCAAAGTCATCAGTCAGATCATCGTCTGCAAACAAATCGTCCGGTAATTCTTCTTCTAGATTGTCTCCTGTACTAATGCTGCCTATATCTTCAAGGTCCTCAATATCAATGTCGTCTTCTAGAATGTCTTCTCTGAGGTCATCATCAAATTCATTTGGGATAAGAACCTCGTCCTCTCTACCTTCTATATTGACGTTTAGTTCCTCAAGGTCGTCCTCAACAGATTCCTTGATCGCGATTTCTTCCTGTTCCTCTGAGTATACCTTAACATCAAGAGCTAAGCTCTGAAGTTCTTTTATAAGAACCTTGAATGATTCAGGAATACCTGGTTCAGGAACATTCTCACCCTTGACGATAGACTCATATGTCTTAACTCTTCCGACCACGTCATCAGACTTAACAGTCAGTATTTCCTGTAGAGTGTATGCCGCGCCATATGCCTCAAGTGCCCAAACTTCCATTTCTCCAAATCTCTGTCCACCGAACTGAGCCTTACCACCAAGTGGCTGCTGAGTAACGAGTGAGTATGGTCCAGTTGAACGAGCATGAATCTTGTCATCAACCAAGTGGGCAAGCTTCAAGTAGTACATGTAACCTACTGTAACTCTATTATCAAATGGATCTCCAGTTCTTCCGTCATACAGAATAGTCTTTCCATCAGGGTCTTTACCAGCTTGTATCAAAGTTTCTCTGATATCTTCTTCTGTTGCACCGTCAAATACTGGGGTAGCGATTTCCCAACCGAGTGCCTTTGCCGCAAAGCCAAGGTGAACTTCAAGTACCTGACCGATATTCATACGTGAAGGTACGCCGAGAGGGTTAAGAACTATCTGTAGCGGTGTACCATCTGGAAGGAATGGCATGTCTTCTTCAGGGAGAATCCTTGAGATAACACCCTTATTACCATGACGTCCCGCCATCTTGTCACCAACAGATATCTTTCTCTTTTGGGCGATATAACATCTAACCAATTGGTTTACTCCTGGTGGCAATTCATCGCCATTTTCACGAGTAAACACCTTGACATCAACAATAATACCCGATTCACCGTGTGGTACTCTGAGTGAAGTGTCACGCACTTCTCTAGCCTTCTCACCGAATATTGCACGGAGCAATCTTTCTTCTGCCGTAAGCTCAGTTTCTCCCTTAGGAGTAACCTTACCTACCAGAATATCGCCTGAACGAACTTCAGCACCAATTCTGATAATACCTCTCTCATCAAGGTCCTTTAACGCTTCTTCACCAACGTTTGGAATATCTCTGGTGATTTCTTCAGGTCCGAGCTTTGTATCTCTGGATTCAGCTTCATATTCTTCTATATGAATAGAAGTGTATACGTCTTCCTTAACTAGCTTTTCACTAATCAAGATAGCATCCTCGTAGTTGTAACCTTCCCATGTCATAAAACCAATGAGAATATTTCTTCCGAGTGCTATTTCACCATTGTCAGTAGATGGGCCGTCAGCGATTATATCACCTTTTTCAATAACCTCTCCCTTTCTAACAATAGGTCTCTGATTCAAACAAGTTCCCTGGTTTGAACGAATATATTTTAATAGCTTGTAAACATCCTTTTTACCATTTGGAAGCTTAATAGTAATTTCATTTGCAGAAACCTTATCGACAACACCGGAATTCTTTGCGATTATGCAAACTCCAGAATCCTTTGCTGCTTTGTACTCCATACCTGTTCCAATGATAGGAGCGTCCGCTCTGATAAGAGGTACCGCCTGACGTTGCATGTTTGATCCCATGAGCGCACGGTTAGCATCATCGTTTTCAAGGAACGGAATCATTGCAGTTGCAACTGAAACCAGCTGTCTTGGTGATACGTCCATTAAGTCTATCTTGGAAGTTTCATATTCTCTGATATCTTCTCTGTATCTTCCAATAACCTTCTTTGCAATAATTTTATTATTTTCGTCCAAGGGTTCTGTTGCCTGCGCAATAACGTAAGCATCTTCTTCGTCAGCAGTAACATACACAATATCGCCTGTAACAATACCGGTAGCCTTATCAACCTTTCGGTATGGTGCTTCTATGAAACCATACTCGTTAACCCTTGCAAAGGTTGACAATGAGCCTATAAGACCTATGTTTGGTCCTTCAGGCGTTTCTATAGGACACATACGACCATAGTGAGAGTGGTGAACGTCACGGACTTCGAAGCCCGCTCTTTCTCTGCTCAATCCACCAGGTCCGAGTGCTGATAATCTTCTCTTGTGTGTTAGTTCAGCCAATGGGTTGGTCTGGTCCATGAACTGTGACAGCTGGCTGGAGCCAAAGAATTCTTTGATGGCTGCTGCTACAGGTCTAATATTTATAAGAGCTTGAGGAGTAACTATATCAATATCCTGAATAGTCATTCTCTCTCTAACAACCCTCTCCATTCTTGACAACCCAATTCTAAACTGGTTCTGTAAGAGTTCTCCAACAGAACGCAGACGTCTATTACCCAAGTGATCAATATCATCCGTTGTTCCTATTCCGTAAGCCAAATTAATAATATAATTTATTGAAGCGATAATATCATCCACCGTAATGTGCTTTGGTATAAGATCATTAATTCTCTCATTAAGAACTTTTCTAATCTCATCCTTGCCATTATTGTTATCAAGTATTTCCTTGAGAACGTCATAACGGACTTTCTCAGTAATACCAATATCAGTAACATCAAAGTCTATAAATGCATTTATGTCAACAGTCTTGTTACCAATAACCTTTATAGGCTTGCCATCAATGAGTAGGCTAACTACAGAAACACCAGAATTCTGGATTTCTTCAGCCTTACTACGCTCAATTACTTGACCCTGTGATACAAGAACTTCTCCTGTTTCAAGTGAAACAATGTTTTCTGCTGCAACAAAACCCGAAATAAGATTTGGAAGAGCAAGCTTCTTGTTGAACTTAAAGCGTCCAAACTTAGCAAGGTCATATCTTTTTGGATCGAAGAATAAACTATTAAGCAGTGTTCTAGCACTATCAACAGTTGGTGGTTCACCTGGTCTTAATCTCTTGTAGATTTCAAGCAGACCTTCTTCATATGTTTTAGCATTATCCTTTTGGATAGTAGCTAATAGTCTTTCGTCTTCTCCGAGCAACTGAGTTATATCATAGTCCGTACCATAACCCAAAGCTCTTAAAAGCACAGTAAGAGGCAGCTTTCTGGTTCTGTCAATTCTAACGGATAGTACATCATTAGAATCTGTTTCATACTCCAGCCATGCTCCTCTGTTTGGAATTACAGTATTTGAATATAACTTCTTTCCAACGCGGTCAAACTTCATTGCATAATAAATCCCAGGAGATCTAACAAGCTGACTTACTATTACACGCTCTGCTCCATTAATTATAAAGGTACCGTTGTCAGTCATGAGTGGGAAATCACCCATAAATATTTCCTGCTCTTTTACTTCTCCTGACTCTTTGTTAATGAGACGTACCTTCGCCTTGAGTGGGGCTGAGTATGTAGAGTCTCGCTCCTTACATTCCTCAACGCTATACTTAGGTGTGTCATCAAGTGAGTAATCAACAAAATCAAGTATAAGGTTACCGGTATAATCGGTAATCGGAGAAATATCCCTGAATACCTCTCTCAATCCTTCATCTAGAAACCACTGATAGGAATTCTTCTGAACCTCTATCAAGTTGGGCATTTCTAATGCTTCTCGGATTTTTGAATAACTCATCCTGGTGTTTCTACCCAATTTCACGGGTTTTACCATTTTATATCACCTCATAAATTATGACTTATATAGGAATATAAAAATTTTAAATGGATAGTATTGTCCACCTAAAATTAATAATCTTAAATCAGCTTCCTACTTCTAAAACTGGAACTTTTTTTAATACATATAATTATCAAAAGTACATATACTAACTTTACAGTCAAACCATAAAATATTATTAACAATTATTGTCTTGTTTATGCGTCTGTGCTATAATTGTGCTAAAACATAGTACTTATCTAAAAATAGGTATAATAATAGAAATTTTAATGCAGTTTATAATTCTATCATACTGAATATAGCTTGTCAACAAAAGTGCTACTTTTTTAGCACTTTTTATTTATTTATCCATTCTTTTGTTCTTAATTTTAGTGCACTTTGCACATGTGAATTACCTAAATGTAAACAAATATCTTATAAATATTCCCCAATATAAATCAATGCAAATATGATATCAACTTCAACATCAACATTAATATCAATATCATATAAACACCAACATGAATATCTACATCAATATCATATCAACACCAACATGAATATCTACATCAATATCAATATCATATCAATAATAATTTTATATTTATTAACACACAAAATATGTAAAAGTCATATTATATAGCATATGATTTACATAATTAATAATTATTAGTAATAAGGAGGGGTATAATGATAAATCAGATACCGCGCTTTAATTCAAGATTACAACAAGGAACATATAATACTGCAGGTCTACCAACAGCAAATATTAGGGTTTTGCATGCAGTTCCGGACGCTCCATGTGTCGATGTCTATGCAAATGGTGCTCTTATTGCAAGAAACCTCTGCTATAAAGACTTTTCCGAGTATGTAGCCGTTCCTTCAGGATACTATAATATAGCTGTTTATGCTACTGGCAACACTGCAACACCTGTACTCACTGAGCAGGTAATGCTTGCTCCCGGCTCAATATCCACAGCATCTGCTACCGGCAAGCTGGAAAACATAAAATTAACAAAAGTGGAGGATACAAGACTTCCTATGAATCCCGAGAGAGCACAACTTAGGGTAGTTAATCTTTCCCCGAATTCTCCGGCAGTAGATGTGGCACTTCGCAGTGGTGATCTTCTGTTTAAAAATATAGGGTTTAATGTTGCCTCCCCATATTTGTCATTACCGCCAAATACCTATAACTTTGAGATATTCAGAGGCTCAACCCCCGGAAAGATACTATCCGTTCCAAATATTAATATCAAACCAAACAGGTTCTTGTCTATGTATCTAGTTGGCCTACTTGAAGATAACCCTGAGTTAGAGGTACTCATTCCTATGGACGGTAATACTTATCTGTAGGCAAAGACGTATCTCATTATTGATATAAAATGTCTAAAAAATAATGTGCAAAATTGATTTCCAAATCATAGTGTACAAAAAACCCGATACCATAAGATATCGGGTTTTTGCTATTTGAGAAATAATTACTTAATTTCTACAGTTGCGCCAACTTCCTTGAACTTAGCTTCAAGAGCTGCAGCATCGTCCTTTGATACGTTTTCCTTGATTGTCTTAGGAGCTCCGTCAACGAGGTCCTTAGCTTCCTTTAGACCAAGGCCAGTTGCTTCTCTAACAACCTTGATAACCTTAATCTTTTCAGCGCCTGCATCCTTAAGGATAACATCGAATTCAGTCTTTTCTTCTGCTGGAGCTGCTGCTGCTGCAGGAGCTGCTGCAACTGCTACAGGAGCTGC
>JAEZFR010000547.1 GCA_023417285.1 Bacillota bacterium | reverse complement strand
TACAGCAGGGCAAGATAGTAGCAATTAAGGGAATAGGCGGTTATCATCTGTGTTGCAGTGCAACTAGTGAGGATGCAGTTCAACGCCTCAGAACAAGAAAGCACCGAGATAACAAACCTTTTGCTGTGATGGTAAAGGATATTGAGACAGTAAATAAATACTGCTTTGTAAACGAAGAAGAAGAAAAACTGCTCACTTCTACAGCCGCGCCCATTGTACTGCTCGAAAAAAGGGGAGAGTACCTTCCTTATCAAATTGCTCCACAAAATAGTTATTTGGGAGTAATGCTTCCATATACACCTGTACATCATTTGTTATTCGATTGCTATGAGCTTCCGGAGGCCTTGGTAATGACAAGCGGTAATCTTTCTAGCGAGCCCATTTTTTATAAGGATAATGAGGCTTTTGAAGGCTTGAATGAAATAGCAGATGCATTTTTATATACTGACAGAGAGATATTTATGAGAACGGATGATTCAGTTACCAGAGTATTTAGGGGTAAACCTTATATTCTGCGTCGTTCAAGAGGGTATGTCCCATTGCCTATAAAACTTGATATTGGTACTTTGCTTGATAAACCAAATATGAGCAAACAGATTAATAATCAGAGTAAAAATGAATCAGGTATATGTGATTCTGGAAGTGTTCCCGAAGTGCTTGCATGCGGTGGTGAACTAAAAAACGCTTTCTGTGTTAACAAGGGAGAATACTTTTATATGAGTCACCACATAGGTGACCTGGAAAATGAGGATACAAACCATTCATTCAGACAAGCCGTTGAGCATTTTGAGCATATGTTTTCCATCACGCCTGAAGCTGTTGCCTATGACTTGCACCCAAACTATTTTTCGTCTCAATACGGCAGACAGCGCACTGCAAAGCAGCTTGGTATTCAGCACCACAAGGCTCACATTGCCTCCTGCATGGCGGAGAATGCGCTGTCCGGTGACGTTATCGGCATTGCTTTTGATGGTACTGGTTATGGCGAGGATGGAGCAATCTGGGGTGGTGAGTTCTTCTATGGAAGCTACAATCACTTCAAACGAGCCGGCCACTTAGAGTATGTTCCAATGCCAGGTGGGGATGGTGCTATCAAGCATCCCTGGAGAATGGCACTTAGCTATATCAAGAAAGCCGATAGGCTTGATTACATCAGAGATAAAGAGGGTAAATACTCTTTTAATGACATTAAATCAGAAGATATAAATTTCATCTTAAAGATGCTGGACAAAAATATAAATTGTCAGCAAACCTCAAGCATGGGACGTTTCTTTGATGCTGCGGCTGCTATTGCCGGTATTAAAGCAGACATAACTTACGAGGGTGAGGCTGCTATAATGCTGGAGCATTATGCTAGCAAATTTTTAATGCAGAATAGTGAAAACGTCAGATATGATACGGACGTAAGCAGTAATAATAATGTAAGGATCAATGATAATGTAAGGATCAATGATAATGTAAGCAGTAATGATAACGTTGATAGCTATGACAAAAACGCAAGTGGTAGCAAGGGTGGTATAAGTAGCTATGAGAAAAACGAAAGTGGCACCAAGGAGAATATAAGCAGCTATGAGGTAGTTATAAGGCAGCAAGAAGCTGGCTTTGTTGTGGAAACAGATAGTATTATAAACGCGATCATTGATGATATTATTGATAACAAGCAGGTGGGCTTTGTTGCTGCGAGATTTCACAAAACTATAGCAGATATGGTGCTAAAAGGTTGTATCACAATAAGGCAAACAACATCACTTGATAGAGTATGCCTGAGCGGAGGGGTTTTTCAGAATACTACACTGCTGGAGCTTTGTATAGATTTATTGGAGGCTTATGGCTTTTCAGTGTATGTTCATAGGGATATTCCAACCAATGACGGCGGTATAGCTTTAGGACAAGCTGTTATGGCAATAGCAGCTTTGAACAATAGAATTGATATCAGCTAATTCTGTTCGAGTATATTAGGTTACGTCAAATAGATATTAGTATTATAATTATTATAAATAGTATTAAGAGGGAGTGTTGCATATGTGTTTGGGTATGCCATCAAAAGTAATTGAGATTAATGGAAATAAATGCGTAGTAGAAATGATGGGTGTTAAAAGTGAGATTTCAATAGAGCTACTAGAAGGGGTAAAGGTTGGCGATTTTGTGCTTGTTCATGCCGGCTGTGCTATTCAGATTCTCGATGAAGAAGATGCCCTTAAGACCATTGAAATATTTAATGAGATTAAGGAGTTGGGGATTTAGTGAACTTTATTGAAGAATTTAGAAACAGTGAGGTTATAAAGCCACTTATTGAAAGTTTGCAGAAATACAAAGGCCCCGATATTAAGCTTATGGAAGTGTGTGGAACTCATACAATGGCCATTTCTCGATATGGTTTGAGGTCTTTACTTCCACAGGCCATTCAACTGGTTTCAGGACCAGGGTGCCCCGTTTGTGTAACTCCGATTTCATATATAGATAGTGCTCTCGAACTTGCGGACAGACCAGAGGTTATTATTACTACCTTTGGAGATATGATGAGAATTCCCGGATCCCATTCCAATCTTCTTACAAAAAGGGCACAAGGGAAAAAGGTTCAGATGGTGTATTCACCACTTGATGCGGTTGAACTAGCAAAGGAAAACCCTGACAAGGAAGTGGTATTTCTTTCTGTTGGATTTGAGACCACCACACCTGTTATTGCTTTAGCAGTTCTACATGCATATTCTCAGGGTGTCAAAAATTTTTCCATATTAAGTGCCAACAAAACAATGCCGGAGGCTATAATTGCATTATCTCAGGATAAAGAGTTAGCCATAGATGGCTTCATTTTCCCCGGGCATGTTTCAGCTATAATAGGAACAGACTTCTTTAAAAGTGTTACTACTGACTACAAAAAGGCAGGTGCTGTTACTGGCTTTGAACCATTGGATATGGTATATGCAATAAAAGTACTTGTAGACAATATCAGCAGTAAAGAATCAAGCTTTGAAAACCTATACTCAAGAATTGTGAAGAAAGAGGGAAATAGGAAGGCTGTAGATACAATGAATAAGGTATTTGAACCTTATGATGCTATCTGGAGAGGAATAGGTCTTATTGAGAAATCGGGATTAAAAGTGAGAGAAGAGTTCAAGTCGCATGATGCAAGTGTGAAATTTGACCTCAAAGAACTGCCTTCAAGAGAGCCAGCTGGTTGCAGGTGTGGTGATATACTCAAGGGAAAGCTGAGACCTGTAGATTGTCCACTATTTAAAAAAGTATGTACACCTGAAAATCCCGTTGGAGCTTGCATGGTTTCATCTGAGGGAACATGTGCAGCATACTATAAATATTGCGACTAAAGTTTTGATATATAAATGTATTGATATAGAAAAGTTTATGATAATGGAAGTTAATGGTGAATGAAGTATTTAAAGGAGCCAAGATTAAAATGGATAGCGTAATTACACTTTCTCATGGCAGTGGGGGACTTAAAACTCAAAAACTTATAAATGATTTATTTTTGAAATATTTTCATAGTGATGCTATGAATCAAGGGGACGACTGTGCAAGGTTAAAGATAACTGCAAACAATAATTTGGTGTTTACTACTGATAGTTTTGTGGTCACACCGATATTTTTTAATGGCGGAAACATAGGGAAGCTGGCTGTGTGTGGTACTGTAAATGATATTTGTACCAGCGGAGCGGTGCCCCTTTATTTAAGCTGTGGTTTTATTATAGAAGAGGGACTTTCTATCGGGGATTTGGAAATAATAGTAAGGTCTATGGCGGATACAGCAAAGGAATGTGGTGTTCAAATAGTCACTGGTGATACAAAGGTTGTACAAAAAGGTGCTTGCGATAAGCTTTTTATCAATACTTCAGGAATTGGAATAATACCTGAAGGTGTCAGTATTTCAGGGAAAAACGCCAAAATAGGCGACCAGGTAATTATAACAGGTACAATCGGTGACCATGGCAGCAGTATCTTTCTTGAAAGAGAGGATATGGGGCTAAGTGCTGACCTGAAAAGTGACTGTGCTCCAATGAATGGCATTGTGTCTAGTATACTTGAGATTTCAGATGAAGTACATGTACTGAGGGACCCCACCAGAGGAGGGGTAGCAACTACCCTAAATGAAATTGCTGCACAGAGTAATGTTACTATCATGCTCGATGAACAAAAGCTTCCCATAAAGCAGCAAGTGGCTGGAGTGTGTGAGCTTTTGGGGATGGATCCTCTTTACATGGCAAACGAGGGGAAGCTTTTGATATTTGTCAGTCCTGAGGAGGCACCAAAGGTACTCGAGCGTATCAGACAATGCAGGTATGGCAGCGATGCATGTATAATTGGTAGTGTTGTGGAATCGGACAAAGCGGCAGTAAAATTGAAATCACTAAGTGGAGGGGTTAGGGTTATTAATGTTCTGACAGGGGATCAACTGCCTAGAATATGCTAACTGCCAAAGTGAGATGTAAGTTTGATAATTAGTATGCGAATAGTATAGCGTTTCAACGTTAGTTAATTTAATATATCAAGAATAATTGTTTAGTATAAATGGTATGAATGGAGGGCTGTAACTAAGTCTATTAGAAGTTAGTTTTCTTTTTTACGAGAGTGTGAAGTTTTTTCTGTAAATAGCTTTCTATGATATTAAATTTAAGGTATGGAGGCCGAAAGATTGGCTTTCATACCTTGTTTACAATATAAACAAAAATTCCTGGCATGTCAATAAGACC
>JAEZFR010000538.1 GCA_023417285.1 Bacillota bacterium | reverse complement strand
CAAAATTACCGGACTTGAATAAATTAACTCAAGAATCTCTGACATCTTTTCTTCCATGGTCACCCGAATTGCCATCCTGGTGTCATAAAGATTCAAACAAGGCACCCCAAGATTAAGCGCTTACGTTCTATAGACATTCTGATATCCCCCCCCTCGTATAACAACATTATATTAATACACTTTGAATATTCAATAGATTCTTAAAGTTATTAACTTCATATAGTAAAAAAATAATAGGTAGAACACTCATAGAATACTATGAAGTCTACCTATTTTATTAGTTAAGTTATATGATTCTCAAACTATTTGAGAACCGACACCAACAACTGTGGGTTCTCATAAAGTTTGGTACTGGAGTAACGAAAAACGTACCTTTTGGCTTCCTTAATCTCATTAAGTTTGGTACTGAATCTCAAATAGTTTGGTACTACGGTTCTTATTCTCAAAAAGTTTGAGAATTTTTTTATGTTTAAACCATAAATTGCATATTAATATATAGCCTGATTTCACAATCTCATTTGTGAAGATAAAGATTCCATGAAATGTATGCGACTTTTTTTATTTGAATGTTGTATCACTCCGGATAAGAGGTATACCTATTGCGCAGGGGATTATAGATGGAGCTACTTCATATATCTCTAAGAAATTTGCAACTCATCTTTCGAATGGTAGCAGGTTTGGGGTTAAGCATCTTTGTAAAAAGCAAGGTAGCTTTCATGTGCCTTCTGTCGGTATTATCTGGCTTTTTTCTTTTCCCCTATCCTGTATGTATAATACATCAATATTTCATACCCAACTTTTCACGAGCATCATTTAATAGTCTCAATAACCTTTTAGTGAAACTTACAACTACTATACCTCCACGGAGTCCCCTTTACAAGTCTTTTTAGGTTTTGTACGCCTAGTTGGCTTACTTAATTTTTCACATGTAGCCAATAATGATCTAGCATACGCTTCTGCTTCGTTTCGTACCCAATTTGAGTTAATTAGAAATATCCATATAAAAGTCATTACCAGTGAAATAGTAGCTATAATCCATGTTTCATAGGGTAAATTTAAAATATCGTTACCAGTTTTATAATATGCAATTGCTATATTTATTAGAAAAGTAGCAATTGACACTGCAATTCCTATTGGTTTCATAGCCCAAAGATTTCTACTGAAACCATAACTTATATTATCTTTAAACACTAGCGGATATTGCTTTTTATCTCTAGTTTTTTCTCTCAACCATCTGATAGCCGATTCATAAAGATCATCAGCATTTTTTCTATCTTCTAGTTCCTCTTTATCATTTGGAAGTATTAAACCATCAACTGATTTTTCCAAGAATAAACGATACCGACTTTTTGTAGCCGGATCTAGAAATGTATTGTTGTACCTTAGAAAGGAAGTTGTAGGCTTTCCTCCCCATTTTTCATATAGTAAATTCTCCTTTGCTTTTCCAAAATTTCTACTTAGTTTTGCCATCAATGTCAACACCCCCACGGTGGTCAGTAAACTGATAATTGCTGAACTTAGTTTTCTCAGTTCTGGAAACCAAAAATAGCAGGCAAAAACTGCTGGAAAGAATATAATCAATGCTGGTCTTAACCTAGCTTTTAGCTCATACTCATCAAATATCTTTGAAATATCCATATTTATTTCTCTACCTCCTTATAAAAAGGCAACTGTTCTGCTAAACTCCATCCACGATCCGACATATTATTGTTATGATGTTTTGTACTACCTTGTGTAGCAAATACCTTGACTCCACGTCTTTTAAATGCATTGATCACAACTTTTCTTGGATGAGTTGTAGATTCCTTGGAAGCAGATACAACAGTAGATTTTGTAGAAGATGAATCTTCTACAACTTTATCTCCAATAATTCGGTTTAATACAGAAGGCGAAACATTATTTCTACTTCCATGATGAGGTACTTGAATAAAACTACATTTTGTCAAGTCTATCCCTGCTATTTCCGCATAATCAGCAGCTTTATTCAAAGAGTCTACTCCAGCATCACCTGTAAGTAATATCCCTTTATTATAAAAATTAGCATACAAAATTACACCGCTTTGATTTTCGTATGATGTGTTCCCTCCTTCCTTAAGTGTCTCAACATCCCAGCTTTCCAATATATACTCTACCACCGTTTTTGTTAATTTCACCAATGACTCAATTAAGCTAGTTTGTTCCTGAACTTTTGCCTGTGGTGTTTTGGTAAATTGGGGAACAAGTTCTAAATACCATTCTTCACTGGGTGATAAGACTATAAAATCTCCTATTATGCATCCCTCAAATGGCTCATAAATTGGAATACCTTTGTCTTTTGCAATTTCTTCAAGTGAATAAGCAGCATTCAAAGCGTTCTTCAACCTTTCAGTTAAACTATTGTCTGTTATACGACCATCCTTAAATAGATCACGAATCTCGGATGAGTGTTCCCACGGACGATGAATCCAAAGTTCTCCAACATTTAATTGTTCTAAAACAACGCTCAATCCTGAAGCGTGGTCACCATCTGGATGAGAGTTAACAACATAGTCAACGTAATCTGTGTTGCAGTACTTCTTTATATGGTCAACCAAAGCCTGTCCAGATTCTTTTGTGCCACCATCGTATACCATTATCTTATACTGCCCAGGATAACCATAACGAACCACAATAGCATCTCCGCTTTTTTCACCATTACCTACAGGTAAAAAATCAATTTCATATCCAAATATATTTTCGACCATTTTAACCATCCTTTCATAGTTAATTTGCAATTAACATCTAAAAATCAACGGTTGGGCAATAAAAAAGTCCAAGAAACCACTTCTATGTGATATAATAGAAGTGACTTAACTCCATTAAAATCACATTAAAAAAATCACCCAGTAGATTTAATTTGTGGCTATGCCATACCTTGTCAAAGAAAAACTTTTCATACTAACACCAAAATCGTATTCTATCATTAGAATTAATTAGTCAATCTGATCTGAAAACAGTTGAGTTCTTAACTCTCCATCTTCAAACCAAACCAACCAGCATTTATCATTTCGGCTATGTAGCTTAGGATATTTCTCAATCGATTTTGAAGTAGCTTGTCTAAGTAATCTAACTGTCCAAAAAATCTTGAAATTGGCATGGTCTAATTGCAATAGAAGTTTTTCACGATCAACACATAAATAGGATTGTAAGTCATGCCACTTTTCTCCTGCTTCAAAACAAATTGCTTCAAGTTTTTTTTCTCCATTGTAATACTTATACCCATCTCCATCACATATATCTAGCATTTTGCGAATAATTCCGGAAGGTAATTTATAATATACATCACCAAATTCAGGATAATTAGCTGTACACTCTTCAACCGCCTTTTCAATTGAATAGTCTACAAAATCACCATCAGAAATAGAAACATTATAAATATTATTGAAACACTCATTTTTCCAATTCATCCAGCATATTTCTTTAGGGGTTATATAGCACTGAGTCTCGGAAGAAGAATGCAAATCCTCAGGATTACTTAGGTTATAAACTAAAGAATCTTTCCGTTTTATAATGTCATTTATCAAATATTTAAAATGCTCTTTTAAGATTATTGCTGAAGAAATCCACATAAGTGATTCTCCACCCAAAGTATTTGATACAGAATTATAACTATATAACGATATCCAATTCTTTCTCTCATTTTGCATAATTTCATGATTGAATACTCCAATATCAATCCATTTTTCAAAATTAGGGATAGGAGCATTTATAATCCAGTCTCTAATGATATCTTCTCCCTTGTTTTCATTTATTAAAGGTGATAGGTCCTCTGGAACAAACCAAGAGGTTTTTTCCATAATCCTATCGGGGTCTTCTTGATATAATTCTTGCGCCGGATTTGGAAAATCATCAAGCAATCCATAATCGTGCAGCAATGATGGTTCTCTTTCAGAATCTCTAAACGGTAACCGGTCTGATAGATAGCCTAAAATCTCATTGCGTGCACACCATGTATACTTCTCGCAAAAAGTCATTACATTACTTTTTGAACCATGAGTTGCAGCATGGTGTTGACGCATAATTGCAACATCAACACCAATTACTTCTCCAGGTTTTTCCCCATTGGGATGGCCGTGGAACTCTTCTTCATTCCATCCCTGTAACAGAATGTAAGCATATGCGGCTGAAAGAACAAATTGATTCGGTTCCAGTGATTCCATTTCCAAAATACGCGCATGAGCTAACAAAAAGTTATCTGCCTCTTTATTGTATATGGGTGTATGTGATTTCGAATTAGGTATGATAGTATCTGTATTGTCATTAATTAAGTCATCTAGACGATCCCATAATATTCTTTTTTGTTTATGTTCAAGTTGAGTTTCCTCCAATTTTGTGCTGCATTTCTCATTAAGAATAATTTCTTTGTTAGTCAGTATCTCTTCAATTTCATTCTCAGAAAAGTGCCATGTATAGTCGACCTCTTCAGTAGTTTTCTCGTTTCCACGGCGACTAAAAAACATATAATCTATAGGATCACATAGGACATATCTTGCCAAATCATAATCAATTGGACCAAATCCCCCCATCCGAGTACCAGAAGTAGCCTCACGATCAAGAGGAATATTTCCTGTAGTATGATATGGGGGACGACTCTTATCAACGTCTTGATTTTTTACATCTCCAAGAGCATAGGAACGTTCAACAATAGCTCTGCCGTAATATCGAATAGCACAACTATAGTGCATAGTAATTTTATTTAGATCGAAAATATTTTTAATCATCCAATCACTGAATAATTTAATGCAGGGATGTCCTTTTTTAAGCATAAATACAGTTCCCATTGCAACTGCAAATAAATCTTCTCTCATTTGAGGATCATTAGTATTACATGTTAACTCAAACAGTTTATAGAATTCAAAAGATTGTATAGACGCCCACCTTATTAGCTCCCGCCTATAACCTACTCTTTCAATATTATTAACAGTTGTTAACATCCACGCATAGACTAATGGGATACCATTATACTTATCCTCCAAACATAATTTATATCTCTTATCCGCTAAATCAATTTTTGTATAGCCTTTCCAAGGAGCGTCTCCCTGATGCCTTAAATAACTAGGTGCAGACCATATAATGTCACGTTTTCCGGCTGTTTCATAACCCATAAGATACTCATGTAACATCTGTGCGCCAAGAGGATGGTTTTCAATTCGAGATACTGGAAGGATAATTTTATTCACAACATTTTTTAAGCAGTCTGAATTAAAATTCATCATCCTTTTGACCAAAGGTTTGTACTTGGATGCAGGGTCTGGTGATACATTTGACAATGAAAAGCAAACTAAATCAAATAATTCATTATTACTCAAACTATTTCTGAAGCTTTTATTTTCAGTTATCAAGTAACCATAATCTTCCAAAAGAAGAATAGAGATCATTTGCAGCGCACCCTCATGGCTTACCAATGAATCTGTAATTGTGATCTCTGATGGATCTTTTATTTGATTAGTAATTAATAGTGCAAGTATATAATCAAAAAAGGGTTGAACGCCAATCGAATAATATGTTTTTGGAGGCTCAAATATAATATCTGAATTTACTGTATAGCTCTGCAGTATTCCATAATCTTCGAGAAAGTCAATAAGTTCTCTCCGATAATCATGGGCAACGGTAATAAGCCCTGAAACATCTTTCAGAGAATCAATTAAATCAATTCTATACATAGTTATATTTATGAGAAACTTTCTGGCTATTACTAATAATGAATTCTGTACAATAAGCTCTCTATCTCCATACCCCGTTTCATATTTAGAGTTAAATTCCTTTTCAATTATATGAAATTTTTTCGATAAAAGATTAGTAATGGTAACAGAAGATTTATCTATACCTGTAATATTTCTATATTTATAATTTTCACAAAAAACGCGTAATGCAAGGGGAGTTTTTAAGCTCCATTTAATCCATAAGCACCCTTCGATATTTACATGGAAATATTCAATATATTCTTGAAATAATACATTTACCGGAACATCACCATCGGAAGGCAACCTTAATGTATTACTCAATAAGCTATCATCATACGCCAACCCCCTAAAAACATAAGGTCGACTTGTTATACAAAATCTCAGTCTTGGATATTTGGAACATATTGCTTCTACCTCTCTAAGGCGATCATACCATAAATCATATGGTCTAGATTCATCCACTCCTTCTATGCAAATTAATATCTTTGGAATGATTTTAGTAGCAACCATAGATGCTGTAGAGATATTATTGTTTTCTATTCTATAAGACAATGCTTCTAAAGCCTGCCACAATTCTGTTTCATTCCAAATCGAAGCTAAACCTAAAGATTTTTTTAAGATATCGATCCAATTATTATTTGGATTAATATCTTTTGCACGGATTAATATCGGGATATGTAGATTTTGATGTAATAATGATTCCACCAGATTAACGATTCCATGTGTTTTTCCCGATCCAGGATTGCCTAATATTAGATATTTTTTATTATCTAATTGAAAACGAATATTCGAAATAATATTATTGATCTCATTTGCTTGAAGTGCTTCCGCAGTTTTTTTAATTTCATTAATGTGAAAGAAATTTCCTCTAAATTGTTCGTTTTGCTTTAACAGCTCTAATAGCATAGCAAAATCAATATACCAATTTTCTTTGTTAATTGAGGATGCAACTTGTTGGTCATTACTTACGGCTTCTAAAGTAAGTTTTATCTCATCTAATAATTTAATTACTTGCTCTTGATTTTTCTGAATTTCATATATTAACTGCTCCTGCGATGAATGATCTTTAACAAATTGTAAATAGTCATCGCACGCTTTCAAAAATTTGCTGCATTGCTGGCTCATAACACACAATTTGCTTATACTGCTCTGACGATCATCTAAAGTTCCTACAAATTTTAGAATGCTTTTTTGCATTTGTCCTTGAATATGTAGACAAGGGGTATACTTCTGCGATAACCATCCACTTTTTTGTTTCTCATAAGAGTAGATAATTAAATCTTTTGAAATCTCGGATTTTTCAAACCAATATCGGTATATACCTGCAGCTTCACTATCTTGTAATTTAGCTAAAAGTTGAGTTTCATTCCATAACTCAATTTTTAACCCAGGATAATCATCTTCGAATTTGTTTTTTAACTGTTGCCAACGACTTAATTCAGTATCTTCTATAACCTTTTTTCCTTTACCAATACGGTCTGATGATAAATCACGGGGAATACATACAATATATTGCTTTATCAATGGTCTTACTCTTAGCGCAGTTTCAATCGAACTGCTAATTTGAGCAAACTGGCCCGAGGTAATACTATTTAAAAACCACTTAGCTTGCATTCCAATCATTGTATCATCTTTTTTTATAGCAAAGGACTCAACCCCCCCATCCCCTCCAGCGCCATTTACATTTGTAACGACCTTTAAAGAATCATTATATGTTTTTTTGCACCATAGCTCAAACAATTGATTACACATAGATTCAAAAGCACGTGTTGGTGCCTCATTATAAGTTTGAAAATGTTGCCAGTTCATGTCTCCTCCTCTATCAACATCTACCTCTAAATGCTCATCGACGAAGTAAATATTGGAAATCACCAATGACCTTGGTGTAGTCATGACTTCCAAATATATATACTAACTAACCTATCATATTTAAGTATTGCAAACCAAACTTTACTCCTTCTGAATATTATAGCAAATACTGGTACATTTAGCGACCTCATAACCATGCTGTAACATTAATTCAAAATTAGATTTTGAGGGTTTATTTAGGGTAGTAGAATAATTACGTACTCCCATTGCATCAGAAGAAGTTATACATTGCGAAATTAATATATCTTTCAGTTCGCAGGAGATTCCACTGGCTTCAGCTATGGCTTGAGCACTATTTCCAATATTGAAATACATTCCATTTCGTGTACGTTTTATATAATCCATAACATTTCTATTACGTAAAGCTCCAACTTGATCCATTGCTATATCAACTAATCTTTTTAAGTTTCTGCTAGAAAAACCATTTTTCCGTTTTTTATACCCACTTGATCCTGAGGCATTACTCACAATAAGATAATCGACCCCTTCTCTCAAACTTCCACCATTATCCACTTTGTATACAGACTCCAACCCTAAATTATCATATACTCCGCCATCCCACAAATGAAGATACTTATCTTTATGAATTAAATCATTATTCGAGTAATAGGACTTTGTCCAAGAATACTTATCTGTTCTCATTTTATAAGGACCGATTAAGATAGGAAATCCAGCAGATGATGCAACCGCATCGGCTAAAGAAATCTTTGGATTCTCTACATAACCAATCTGATAATCACCCATGTTCTCCTGAGTAAAGCGAAACCTTTTACCTGTCTCGAATGTTGTACAATTAATGTACCACAACGGCTTTTTCTCCAGATCAGTAATTTCCCCTGAAATCCCCCAATGTTTTTGAAGTATTTTTGCTAATAAATTTACCTTTTTATTCCACCACCATGGTGATATTATTAATCTTCTTAAAGCATCATTCTGAATATCTTTTTTTAGAATAACCTCTTGTATTTTGGGAAGCACACTATTCAGATATTCTGGGCTAGTTGGCCATCTATGTTTGTTATGGGAATATATTAATCCTATGCATAAACTCGCACCAGAAACAGATGAGATACGTACAATGTCTTCAAACATATTGTTTTCTGCCATCCATTTCAAAACGCCTAAATGAAAAATTGTTGCTCTGATTCCTCCACCAGATAGTGCAATTCCTATTTTCGTCTGTTCATCACTCATACTTATATCTCCTTACATCTAAACATTTAGCGTACCTATGTAGGTTCCATAAGTATCGCTTTTGTTCTCATTTTTGAGATATCTTACACTGTAAGTGTCGCTTGAAACATAAACATGTACTTTTCCAGTCTCACACTCAAAAGTTACATCTCCAGCTGAGTTTTGAGTTATCGTATTATAAGCAGAATAATAATCCAAGTATTTCGATGGGGCCTCTCCAATCACTATAATCTGAGGATCAATTTGGTCTAGCCACTCCTTTGGCAATTTTCCACTCTCTCTTCCATGATGTGGTGCGAAAATTATATCTGCCGAAGGAAGGGTTATTTGATCTTTAATTTTTTCAGTGAATGAATTTTCTAAATCTCCAAACCAAAGAATTGTTGCACCCTCACTGAATGAGTACTCAATAATAGGAGAAATATTATTGGGGCTTTGGCCATCCTTTGCTTTTTTTAATGCATCCTGGAAATCAGGGTTAGATGTAATAGGCCATAAAACAGTGATTCCAGAAGCTCCATAGCCTTTTTCTTCGTCATTTTGATTCATCCATTTTCTTTTGCATCCTTTATACAAATAGAATGCTTTCTCACTATCATCTCTTAATTTATAATAACGCTTATAGTCGTCTGAATCCTCCGCATTGTATTCATTCTTAACACAGTAAAAATTTAAAATATTAATTTTATCATCAAGATATTTTAGTCCACCTATATGATCATCATCAGGATGAGTAGAAATAAATCTTACAATGTCTTTTCCTTTCTTCTCCTTAATTATTTCATTGACAATATTATCTCTATTTGTATCAGTTAAGTAGCAATCTATAATTGTAAAATTACTACCCCCATGCTTAATGTAAAACATATCACCTTCACCAACAGAAAATGATTTTACAATACTCATACTTTTTTATCCTCCTTCTTTAATAAATTAAATGAATTTATTAATACTTTCCTTTTGAATTGCAGCACATATAGCAGTAACTTAAGAAATAATTGATTTCATTTCCAACTGTCAATTTTCTATCGTTCCACCCATATAGAAGTTAAGCTCATCATCAGAACAAATAGCCATTAATCCAGGATGACCATCAAGCGCCATATAACTCGTCACCCAAGACAATAAGTTAAGATCATAATTACTTGGATTACCAGAACATCCTTCTGGATGGGAATGCCATTCACCAACATAATCAAGTTTTCCTTGCGTCAGCTCTCTGATTTTGTTTACTTTATCTTCCAATCCATTACAACCTCTGATATAAGATGTAGGTCGTTCATTGCTATCTGGAGGTGATGGAATTGAGTGTCAACTATATATACAATTTTCCTAGACATATCATATGATCCTATAAGGACACCACCAGTTTCTAATGGCAGCTTCTCGGTTCTAATTCCTTTTAGCTTTCTATTAAAATATTCGTCTATAATTATAGACCATCCTAATCCTGTAATAATAACTTTATTACAAAAAATATCAAACCCAAAGTGCTTAACCTCAAGGCTATCCTGATTGACTTGCCAAATATGAATGGCGCCTTCCTCTTTACTTAAAGCCTTACGTAAAAATGAGCTACAAATAGAAGTAAGCATTCCTATATTCTCCTGAGGAATCCTGTTTGTGATATCTCTACATGAAGCAGAGTAACGAATTTTTTCTGGTTCTACTTTCATGTGTCCTTCTAGTTCAGGTGTATTAATAATACTACGGTAATATTGAATTTCCAAAAAGTCTAACGGTGATTGACGCCTTTTATCTTCTACAAGCAAGACAAGATCGGTTCCCTTTGGATTAAAAAACGCAGACACCCTTCTTGCACTACTATTAGGATAAAAAGAAACAAACCTTTCAACTGCAACCGAAGTTGAAGCATCTAAAATCACATCCGCCTTCTCTAAAGCATCGTTTACTTCGCCCTCATCTTTCCCAGGTCTTAATATATTAGCTGGAATTCCTTCTACAACCTTACCCTCAGCCTGCAAAATTGTATTTGCAAATTCTGATATAGAAATTGCTTTATTAAGTCCAATATAATTTTGATTCAATACATGCCTTCCAATATTATGTGGGAAGAAGTCATCATCATCAATTACAGTCCATTGTCCAAAACCTGTTCTTAAAGAATCACAAAGAAGATGTGAACCAAGTGACCCCGCTCCAATCATTACTATATTACAGTCCATTATTTCAAATCCACTGATATGAGCAGCTAAACGCCGTGAAAAAGTCTCATGTACATTTAAGGTATATATAGCAATTTCTTCGCCTATACGTTTCCGTTCCTCGCTCTTTAGCAAGATCCCTGGAAGTCCATCTATATTACCCCATATACCTAAAGAAGTTCCAATGTTCAGTATACAACTATTTAAAATAAACGCTCTAACGTCATATCCCTCTGGTTCTTCACCAAGCATCCTCAGTTTAGGCAAACAAATAATAAGAACAAATGCATAGGAATTATATTGTTCTTTGGTTAGTCCAATACCCATTAGCCCCTGGCACCTTTTCTTTAATTCTTCAACAAGATTAATATTTGCTTCCATAAGAATCTGACTAAGTTCAAAAAAGTTTGTAGGCAGTTTCCTTATTACTCCATGAACGATTGGTTTACCCATTAAAGGTATATCAATATAACATTTACCAATGGCCTTTGAATTATATGGTTGTGCAATAAATGTCTTTCTGCCACTTGGAGAGCTTTTTTCGATAAATTGATATAATCTTGAACCAGGATATGCATCATAATAATTTTCCGGTAAAATTAGCGTATATATTGAGTTAGCAAGCAAAAGTTCAAGGGGTTGATCTAAAGAATGCAATTTACCCATAGATGTCTTCGATAGCCAATTAGCAATTCTTATAATCAATTCATTATTTGACCAATCTATTTTCATATCATCATAATTTTCTTCGAACAAGCACAAGCACCGTGGAAATTCATCTTGCATCAAATTTAAATGCGGTACAATAGGAAAATCATCTCTTAATGCATATGCTGCAGGAATATAATCATCAGTATGGAAAAACATACATGCTATACGTTCGACAGGCCTTATATCGACAACTTTTCGCTGAGCAAGCTCCACTTCAATATCAAAAATAACAATATCTACATGTCTATTAGTATCAATTCGGCACTCAATAAGCATTGCATATTAGAAAAGCTTGCTCTGCAGAAGAAGAGCAAGCTCTCTTGCTTTATCAGATTGTAGGTTGGCTAATGGAACTATCATACCGCCAATATCAATATAACTACTCATCTTTCATACCTGCCCTCGGCGAAGGATTTCTAATAATGCTTGTACTCCCTCCAGCCGATAATATTGTTTTTAGGCGAGCACGAAACTGATCAATTTCAATTTCCAATTTCTTAGGATTACTGCTATTGGGATGCTCCATAGTAACAATAAACTTTCCACCAATACTTGTAGCAACATCTTTGTAGTATGCTTTCGCCTGACGATGAGGCGGCTGTTCCGTATCATTTGTAGGAATTACATCACTTGAAGCAACTAAAATACCCGAAGTTCCACCTTGTTCAAGCAACCATTTGACATTTTCAACAGGATTGGTTTTATCCTTACCCTTTTCACCATTTAATCCTTTGTAGCTACAATGATGTGGTATATCATAGATGTCCCATTTCAATCTGTCCTCATTATTATAATATTTTGTTACATCTACGATATCAGCCAGAATGTCATAATCAATATCACCTATCAACATAAATCTAGTCTGCCAATCCTTATATTCAAAAAGTACATTTAATACCAATGAGCTATTATTTCTATCTACACTTTTTCCATCAATAAGCTTTGCAAACGGGCTATGTACAAAAAACTCTACCTGGTCTTTACCTAAATCAAATCCGGGCACTATGTTTCCGGCATCTATAATAAATTCCTTTCTGTCTTTTGCTGTTAAGCCTTTGTCACTCATCCAGTCTTTTAATCCATCAGGTGCTGAAAAAACTTTTATGCCGTATCCTTGTTCAAGTCTGTATTTAGCTTCTTTTTGTATGACCATCGCATCGCCACTAAGGCCAGTTTCCACTATAAATGCTGCAGGAACCCATAATTCCTTAAATTTGATTCTGCCATTTCCTTGATATGCTTTTGCATAATCAAAATAAAAGAAATCACTTGAACCAGATACATGGTCAGTATCTGCATGTGTAAACCCTAATACATCGATTTCATCACATTTTTCATTGTTTAACTCTTCTGTAAGAGTACTAGCTAAATCTATCCTTTTATCATTTTTATCTTCAGAAGATTTAGTATGTGCATAATCAAAAATCAGTTTTCTTCCATTATCCAAGTCTATTTTACAACAATCAGCATTTCCTAAAGGATAAAATGTAATTTTATGCATATGTTCTCCTCACTTTAATATTTTTTATTCTCATTAGAACTTCGTACTCCATATTTTTCCGCAAATGTTAAGTTTGTCCTTCTGTAGTATAGAATAACACGTAAATT
>JAEZFR010000544.1 GCA_023417285.1 Bacillota bacterium | reverse complement strand
GGTATTACTACCTAACTTTTTTTATTTCATACTATTCCCAAATACATAAATTAATTATATTATTTTAAATAATTAGTGAACAAAATACTTTTATTAATAGTATAACTTATAGAACGTTCAAAGAAAGGTGATTTAAGTCTTGGGTAGTACAGATGAATATCTTGTTAGTAGTGCTCAACAAGGAAATAGGCATGCCCTTGCTCAGCTACTGCAAAATAACTATACTATTGTTTTCAAGTACTGTCTTAAGCTTACTTTGAATAAAGAGGATGCACAGGACATAACTCAGGAAACTATGGCAAAAGCAGTAGAAAAAATTCAATTGTTTGACGGTTCAAAAGCCATATTAAGTACCTGGCTTATTACTATTGCCAAAAATATTTGGCTGACCAGTGTCAGAAGAAAAAAGCTGTTTGAAAACTATAGCAGAGCACAAATTGTAAATGAAGACTTTTTTAGTCCCATAGACAATTTGTTCGAAAATGATGATTTGGTGAAGGCAATAAATAAATTGTCTCCCAAACTTAAAGCACCAATAGTACTGAAATATAATTTTGACTATTCATATGAAGCTATTGCCAAGACATTAGGAATACCCCTAGGAACGGTAAAATCAAGGATTTCCAATGCATTAAAGTTTTTGGGAAAGGAGCTGGAAAGATAGTGGATAGAGATAACGAAG
This sequence comes from Bacillota bacterium, assembly GCA_023417285.1. Taxonomy (GTDB): domain Bacteria; phylum Bacillota; class Clostridia; order Acetivibrionales; family DSM-1351; genus Ruminiclostridium. The sequence continues at coordinate 6,070 of JAEZFR010000544.1, read as the reverse complement.
CTAAAATTATTGAGGATATTAAGGTTATTGCCCAAAAGATTGATAATACTGACATGGAACCACCTGAATTAATGAATATGGTTGAGTTTGTTACAAACGAGCAATCAAAAATAGCAGAAAAAAATAACAAACAGCTTGCAGTATTTAGTTGCGTAGGCTTTGCTATTTTATCAATATTATTAATACTATATCTAGCAAACTCGTTTATATTTATGATTGCCGAAGCTGCTTTGATTGTAGTACCAGCTATCTTACTACTTACAGTAAGGAGGCGTGCAAATGAGCATACATGATCTATTATATAAACCGCCCATGTGGCTTATAGTAATTATTTTGATTTTTGTTTTCTGCCAAGGAGTGTGTATTTTTAGAGATGCACAGAAAAGGGGGAGGTTTCCTTGGCTGTGGGGGCTTTGGGGTGTTTGCAGTTTCCCAACACCACTTATAGTATATTATTTTGCAGTTGTTAGAAGGGATAAAAGGAGGAGAAAAAATGCTTAAAATTAATAACCTTTCAAAGATATACAAGACTGGTAAAAAGGCAGTTGATAATCTATCGCTAGAAGTAAAGCCCGGAGATATATTTGGTTTCATAGGTCACAATGGAGCGGGAAAGACTACTACAATTAAATGTGTAACGGGATTGTTGGAGTTTACCGAGGGTGAAATACTCGTCAATGGTAAATCAATAAAAACTCAGGATATTGAATGTAAAAGAGAAATGGCATATATTCCAGATAATCCTGATCTATATGAAAATATGACGGGCATACAATACCTCAATTTTGTCAGCGATATTTTTGGTATATCAAAGAAAGAAAGAGAACAATCCATAAAAAAATATTCTGATGCCTTTGAGCTTACTTCAAGCCTTGGCGATATCATATCGGCGTATTCACATGGTATGAAACAAAAGTTAGCTCTTATCTCGTCATTCATTCATAAGCCAAAATTACTGGTACTGGACGAGCCTTTTGTAGGCCTGGATCCTGTAGCCTCACACCTTTTAAAGGGCTATATGAAGGAGCTCTGTGATCAAGGTGGAGCAATATTCTTTTCAACACACGTTCTTGAAGTTGCAGAGAAGTTATGCAATAAGATTGCGATTATTAAGGGTGGTAAGCTAATAGCCTGTGGAAACACAGATGAAGTCAGGGGCGATAATTCCCTTGAACAATTATTTTTGGAGTTGATTGATCATGAATAATACAATTCTGCTAATAAAGGCTCAGTTGATTAATTCACTGGGTATTAACAAATTTAAAAAAGGATCCACAATCAAGGACAAAGTAAAGTTTGGACTTTTTGCAGCACTTATAGTGTTTGTTGGGTTGTTGATTTTTGCTCAAATGACAGCTTATGCTTGGGTTGCAGCAGATTATCTAGTGAAAATAAATGCAATGAATGTACTAATTATTGTTGGTTCATTACTGTCAACCATGGTATGTTTATTTATGTCCATTTACAAGGCATCGGGGTATTTATTTGCATTTAAGGATTTTGATTTACTAATGTCATTGCCAATATCAAAGCGGTCGATATTAACTAGCAAGCTATTTATGATAGTTGTTACAAATGCCGGTTTATCACTGATTATAGGCTTTCCTTTTCTGATGATATATGGTATCAGGACGTCAGTATCTGCAGTATTTTACCTGCTGGCATTGCTTTCACTTATTATAGTTAGTTTAGTTCCAGTAGTAATTGGTGCGGTTATTTCTTTGCTGCTCGGGAGAGTATCTTCAAAGTCTAAGTATACAAACCTTATATTGACTTTAGGTTCTTTTGTTGTATTTGGTGCACTTATGATTGGTATGTTTTCTATAAACTCCTTGACAACTAACAACATTTCACAAATTGTTGATATATTAAAGTCAGTTACATCCATATATTACCCATTTGGTTTGTTTATAGATATACTTGAAAACTTGAATATTGTTTCTTTAGCCGTCTTTGGTGTCATCTCAATAATTATATATATGTTGTTTGTTTTTGTTTTTTCGCGCAGCTTTAGTTCAATAAATACTAAAATGCAGGAAAAATATAAAGCATCAAACTATAAGATGACTGAACTGAAGGTACAGACTAAAGCGGTTGCACTTTTTAAAAAGGAGCTTGGCTTTTTCTTTTCATCATATATATATGTATTCAATATGGGCTTTGGGGTAATAATGATGGTTATTTCGACAATTATGTTTATAGTAAGCAAATCCGAAATAACAAAGGTTTTTTCAGTGATACCTATGAATATATCTATGTCCATACTTGTAACACTAATAATGTCATTGTCCACATCTTTATGTTGTACAACAGCCCCGTCCATTTCGCTAGAGGGGAAGAATATTTGGATAATTAAAACAATGCCTATAAATGTAATTGATATCTTCAAGGGTAAGATGTGGGTCAATATTGTGGTCACCGCTCCAATTATGATAATCTGTACAACTATATTGTCTATAATATTTAAGTTCACATTTTTAGAATATATCCTAGCAGTGGCTATTGGGTGTGGCTATAGCGTGTTAATAGCTTTAATAGGTCTTATTATCAATCTGCATTTTCCAAAGATGGAGTGGAATACACAGGTTACTGTGGTCAAGCAGAGCGCAAGCGTAGCAATAGCTGTTGGAGCAGGTTTTCTGGTTAATTTGGTTCCAATTATAATTTTTGCAGCGATACAGCCTACCAACCTGATATTGTTTAAACTAATATGGTTTGCAGGTGTTGCACTATTGGCTTGGGCAAGTTACGGGTATCTCAAAAAAAGAGGAGCTGCATTATTTAGAGCACTATAGAATTAGACTTTCAAGCGCTGATATCAGCTTTGTATAAGTTAATTTAAACTATTAGATCGTCCTTACTTAAAAGCGATAAACTGCACCCTAGTAGAAGACACAGAAAAAGAAGCTGTGTTTATCTATTAGGGTACTTTATCGTTAACTACCTTTTTACAGTTATGCGACACTCCATTAATCTTTATAATCACCAGTACACTTGTTACTAGCTTTTAATTTTGGTATAGTATTATTATTGCGTTTGGGATATTATTACATAAGGGTACTTAATGCATTTGAGTAGGATAAACGCACTTGAACAGATTAAATACGTTTTGTCAGAATTTTACATAAGGAAGGTATATTATAATGGAACTTCAGGATATCAGTATCTTGGGCAAAAAAATAAAGGAAAATGTTTCTAAGGTTATCGTGGGGAAGGAAGATATAATAGACCTTTCACTAATTTGCATTATTACCGGTGGTCACATGCTATTAGAAGATGTACCTGGGACAGGTAAGACGGTTATGGCAAAGGCATTGGCTGCTTCATTGGATTGTAGTTTTCATAGAATTCAGTTTACACCAGATCTACTCCCTTCAGACATTACCGGTATAAACTTCTATAATCAAAAGGAAAGTGCATTCACCTTTAGACCCGGGCCAATTTTTTCTAATATAGTACTTGCTGACGAGATAAATAGGGCAACACCAAGAACCCAATCAGCAATGCTTGAATGCATGGAGGAACGCCAAGTTACAATCGATGGCGAGACAACCGCTCTATCAAGCCCATTTTTAGTTATCGCGACACAGAATCCCATTGAAATTCAGGGTACTTTTCCTTTGCCAGAGGCGCAGTTAGATAGATTTCTTATTAAAACAGCCATGGGCTATCCTGATAGTGAGGATGGGATGAATATTCTCAAAAGGTTCAAGCAAAACAATCCATTGGCTGAATTAAAACCTGTTGCTTCGGCTCAGCAATTGATGGAGGCAGCTTCAATATATAACAAAACAGAAGTTTCCGAAGAAATAATGGCTTATATAATCTCAATTGCAGAAGCATCTCGTAAACACCATGAGGTATACCTAGGAGTAAGTCCGCGCGGAACCCTGAGCCTATTAAAAGCGATACAGGTCCGAGCTCTGTTAAACGGAAGGACATTTGTAACGCCTGATGATGTCAAAGCCATGGCTGTTCCAGTTTTATCGCATAGAATTGTATCAAAGGGAATTTCTCATGAAAACTTGGATGTAGGGAAAAAGATAATTTTGGACATATTGTCGCACACTGAGGTGCCCAAGGAATAACCCCAAATTTAACGAAGGTTAAAATCATTGCATTGAAAGGTTGTGGCAGTGTGTTTTTGCAATTGGCCCTTGCTTTACCGATTATTTTGATTTTGGAATATCTTTTATACAGAAAGTTTATGTTAAAGGGTGTTAGCTATCAAAGAACATTTTCACAAGTACATGTATTTGAGGGTGAAAAGGTTAATATGGTAGAAGTAATAGAAAATAATAGTTTACTTCCAATACCATGGTTAAAGGCTGAGGCGAGGTTTGGCCCGTCCTTTGTATTTGGTGAGCTTGAGAATCTTCAAACTGTCCAAGGTGGCTATCACAGAAGTGTTTTCTCAATAATGCCTTTTTACAAGATTAAAAGAACACATGAAATTACCTGCACACATCGAGGAGAATTCCAAGTTGGCACTGTTACCATCACAAGCGGAGATATATTGGGTTTTATATCAAAAATCAAAACCTACGATAATAATATTTCTATAATCGTATATCCTACTCCTCTTGATAATAAGCAGCTTACAAAGTGCTTCAGTTCTCTGCAAGGAGATGTTGTAGTGAGGCGATTTATTAATGCCGACCCATTTATGGTGGCTGGTGTAAGGGATTATACACCTGGAGATCCAATGTACTCAATAAATTGGAAAGCCACTGCAAGGACCAATTCATTTCAGGTATATAAATATGATTTTACTTCTAATTCAAATATACTATTTCTCTTTAATATTGATACTTGCAGTGAACAAGGACCCTTTCCAAATGAGCAGGAAGCAAAAATGCTAGAATATGCTATCAGGTTTTGCGCTTCCGCTGTCAAGACTGTTATTGAAATAGGCATAGCCGCAGGCTTCTGCTCTAATGCTCACTATAGGGACAGTACTGAGTTTATTAATATTTCTTCCCGTTGCAGTAAGACACAGATGTATACTATTTTTGAAGCATTGGGAAGAATGCAGCTCAATAGGACAATATCATTTAATACAATGCTTCAAAAGCTTCGAGGCTCAATTCCTAAAAATACGGATATAGTAGTAATTTCGTTGTATATAGATGATACCTTGCAAGAGGAGCTTACAGTATTAAGGCGTGGGGGCTTCAAGGTAGAGGTGTGGAATTTATCGGATTCGATGAATTAGCTTATATAGAAGGACACTGGGGGATTTAGAATGTTTTGGCTCTTGATCGTTATAGGTGTATGTGAGATAGCATTAATATTACCAATAATCTATGTATTACTAGCTGTATTTTTTTATCCAAATACTGCATTCTTGTTTGCATGCATTCTATGCACCTTGCCCATTTTAGGTGGATTCTTAAATAGATTAATCAAAAAGGGCTATTTATATAGAATAATTGCATTGTTCCTTGCGGTATTAAGTGGTTTTACAACAGCCTTTTTTAATATTGAAACCATACGACTACAAATAGTGGCTAGTATTTTGATATTTTTATTGTGCTTTTTAGTTTTAGAATTGAGTAGATATGATTTTGAAACAAATGCAGAAGGTGCAGAAGTATTCGCTCTTGCTGGATTATTGATTAATATACCTCTTGCGTTGTGGAATAACATTATCAATATTAATATTTCTTGGCAAATCAATGCTCTTATAGCTGTATCAACCATTATTTCAATAGTAGTATTGATTTTGAAGCAGGTTGATTCATCAAGGAGATTTGGAAGCAATACTATGTCAATTACCCAGGCTCATAGAAAGAATAACAAAATCTTTGCAACAGTTTTTATTTTAATTGTTCTACTAATAGGAAGTTTCGGTCAGATTTCAGCTCTATATACCCTGTTTGGTAAAATTATTAAATGGATTTTAAGCATAATAAGCTTCTTTATTCCGAACGGGGTTGTCAGTAAGTTTGATCAGCAGCCAAAGGCAATGGAAATGCCGCAGCTTGCAGCAGGAGACAAGCAGGATTCGGTATTTGATGTGATTATTCAATATGCAATAATGATAATAGCAATAATGGCTGTATTAGCT